>CP095495.1:1200000-1500000 GCA_023052945.1 Wolbachia pipientis | reverse complement strand
TGTTGGAATAGACCATACTAAGTACAACGGTTTTGCGTTTGGCATTGGTATAGAAAGGCTTGCGATGCTAAAATATCAAATCAGTGACCTAAGAAGCTTTTACGATAACAAAATCAGTTGGCTTGATCATTATGGTTTTCATTTCTCATCTTTAAGATAAGTGATAAATAAAGCTCATACTTTCATCATACTTGCTGCCGGGCATGGCAGGCGGATGAATTCAGATTTGCCTAAGGTCCTACACAAAATAGGCAGTTTTTCTATGCTCCAGCATGTCATTTACAATGCAAAACAGTTAAATCCTGAAAATATTGCTGTTGTAGTTGATCAGCCTTTAATTGAAAGACTAAAGTACTTTGAGGATATACAGTTAATTACACAAGAATTAACACTTGGCACGGGAGATGCAGTCAAAACTGCGATGAGAAACCTGAAAGAATTGCCAGATTCGAGCATAATTATTGTGCAGTATGGAGATACCCCACTCATAAAAAGCAGCACAATAACTAAAATGGTTAGTTGCTTAGAAGGCAAGGCTCTAGTTTGCCTAGGTTTTAGGACAAGCAATAAAGAATACGGTAGGTTAATTATTGAGAATGGTTCCTTAAGAGAAATCGTAGAAGCAAAGAGTGATAAAAATAATCACGAAGAGTTTCTTGCAAATGCTGGAATAATGGTTGCATGTGCAAAGAATTTACGTGAATTGGTGGAGAAAATAGAGTACAATAGCTCAACTCATGAATATTACTTGACCGATATAGTTTCCATTGCAGTGAAGAGTAATTTAAATGTCGGTCACGTTATTACCGGTGGAGAAGAGGCAACGGGAATAAATAACAGAAATGACCTTATAAAAGCTGAATTTTACTTTCAAGAAAACAAAAGAAAATTTTTTACCAACTCTGGAGTAACGCTTGTTGCTCCAGAGGCTGTTTTCTTTTCTCTTGATACGCAAATTGCCAGAGATTCAGTTATTTACCCATATGTTTTTTTCGGTACTGGAGTGAAAATAGAGTCTGGTGCGAAAATACTGCCATTTTCGCATTTAAAAAACTGCTTAATTAAAAGTAATGCTGAGGTCGGTCCATTTACCAGAATACGCGGAAACACAACAATTGGTAATAAGGCAAAAATAGGAAATTTTGTGGAAGTGAAAACAAGTGAAGTTGGTCAAAACACTAGAATAAAACACTTAAGTTATATAGGAAATGCTAAAGTAGGGCAGAGGAGTAATATAGGAGCAGGTACTATTGTTTGTAATTATGATGGGAAAAATAAACATGAAACGAATATAGGGAGCAATTGCTTTGTTGGCTCCAATAGCTCGCTGATTGCGCCACTTAATATTCATGATGAATCTGTAATTGCAGCAGGTAGTGTTATAGTTGAAGATGTACCAGAAAAAAGCCTTGCAATAGCAAGAGAAAAACAAGTGATTAAGAAAATAAAGTAAAATGATTATATGTGTATACATGCATATATCAGTATTTGGAGGGTAAAAATGAAAAAACTACTTACTTTAGTAGCTATATTGCCTGCTATTTCTTTGTCAGCACCGTCTTTTGGAGTTGATTGGATTAGAGATAGAATCTATACTTCGTCGTCATATGGCAATCTTGGTATTAATTATGATCTTGGCTATCATTATACAGATAGCGTCAAAATTTCAGTTGGTCCTGTAGTCAAACCTATTCTCAATAGTGAGTATCAATTCACTGGACTAGAGGGGGGGGCTTATGGCAAAGCTTCATTATCATCATAAATTTGAAAGTACGGATATTACTCCTTATATTACTTTTGGCGCAGGAGGCATTACTGCAGTGTTTCAAGAAGGAGGAGATTTTTTTCCTACCAAATAGGTTCTGGTGTTAATCTTCCACTTTCTGAGCGAACGAATATTTTTGCTGGTTACAAGCTTCACAAGTTCAGTAATTTTTCTCATGGGTTTGAACTTGGAATGAGTTTTAATTTGTAAGCTCCGATTGAAAGCTTTTATTAGCATAGCAAAGTTTCCATGAGACTCAGAGAATTTAAGAGTAGTAAAGTTTTAAAACTTTACTACTTGCCAAAGGAAAGAGGATGAAGTATTTCATGTTTTTATTTATATTGACAGTATGTGTAACATCATTTACGATTAGTATTAATAACGATAATTGATATTTATCATGTTTGCAGTAATTGAAACTGGCGGAAAGCAGTATTTAGTAAAAGAAGGCAGCATAATCAAAGTAGAAAGATTACAAGCTGAAGAAAAAGAGGAAGTGGAGATCAGTAAAGTGATTTGTGTTTCAAATAATGGCTTATCTTGTCCATCTAATGCTATTGTTAAAGCTGAAGTACTGGAGCAGTGTAGAGATAAAAAAATTATAATCTTTAAGAAAAAGAGAAGAAAAAATTACCGTAGGAAAACTGGTCATAGGCAGTATATCACTGTTCTTCGTATCAATGAAATTAGTCTTCAAAAGTAAGAGGTAAGATATGGCAACTAAAAAATCAGGTGGTAGTTCCTGTAATGGTAGAGATTCAGCAGGTCGTAGGTTAGGAATAAAGAAGAATGGGAAGGTTATTCCTGGTAACACAATTGTGCGCCAAAGAGGCACAAAATTCCATCCTGGGAAGAATGTTGGTATAGGTAAAGATCATACGATTTTTGCCAAAGTAGAAGGCTGGGTCAGCTTTAGAAGGTCAGCAAATAAAAAGACTTTTATTGATATCTTGCCTACAGATAATATGAAAGCTTCAGCTTGAATAAATCAGGGGTCTGTAGCTCAGGTGGTTAGAGCGCACGCCTGATAAGCGTGAGGTCGGAGGTTCAACTCTTCCCAGGCCCACCATTTAGTAATTACTAACTGTGTTTTTTATAGTGGTTTTGGTATTGTATAAGCAGAAACCTAAAGCATGAGTTTATATAAAAATTTAGTAACCAGTGAGTCAGTGGCGGCTGGTCATCCAGATAAAGTAGCAGATCAAATTTCAGATGCAATACTTGATGAATACCTTTTCACTGATCCTTTTGCGCGAGCTGCAATAGAGACTTTAGTCACCAAAGATAACGTTATTATAGCTGGGGAAGTATTCGGACCTAACATCAAAAATAGCAGGATTGAAAGTATTGTACGGAATACAATAAAAGATATTGGTTATGAGCATGATGGTTTCCACTGGAGAAAAGTGAAAGTAAATATACTGCTGCATGAGCAATCAAATGACATTGCAATAGGGTTGAATCGAGGTGCTGGGGATCAGGGCATAATGTATGGCTATGCAACAACAGAGACAGAAAACCTTATGCCAGCACCCATTTTTTATGCACACTCGATTCTGAAAAATATTATGAGCGCAGTTAAAGAAGCAAAGCTTGGTCCGGATGCAAAATCACAAATCACTTTGGCATATGAGAATAACCTCCCGGTACGTGCTGAAAGTATTATTGTCTCAATACAGCACCCTGAGGATTTGGATCAATCAAAAGTAAAAGAAATAATTTATCCTTACATAGTTTCATCTTTACCTAAAGGGTGGATATGTCCTGAGGAAAATCTCTTAGTCAATCCAACTGGTAGATTTGTTATTGGTGGACCGGTTAGTGATTGTGGATTAACCGGACGAAAAATTATGGTTGATACCTATGGAGGTTATATTCCACACGGTGGAGGGGCATTTTCCGGAAAAGATGCAACCAAAGTTGATAGATCTGCAGCTTATATGGCAAGATACCTTGCTAAAAATATTGTCTTTGCGGGTTTAGCTGAACGTTGTCTTGTGCAGCTTTCTTATGCAATTGGTGTATCAAAACCTACTTCATTCTATATTGATACATTTGGTACGAATGCGGTGGAGGAAAGAGTAATTAAAGAGTTTATCGAGAATAGTATAGATTTATCAACAAAAGGCATAATCAAGCATTTATTGCTTAATCGCCCTATATATAAACGTACAGCCTGTTATGGACATTTTGGTAAAGAGTCAGAAAATGACGGTGGATTTTCTTGGGAAAGCATGAACTTGTCTGCTGATCTTTGTAGAGAATTCAATATAGAAGGTAATAGTAAAATTTCTTTAGATTGCTAAAATTTTTGATTTACAGCCTCATATTTATATACTAGCTTATTGTTGAAGTATAATTGCTTTTTCATAATAATTATACTATATTAGTGATAATTATTATATTCAGTTTTTATTGTGAGGCTCAGAAAATGTATAGCGGAATAGAAGAAGAATTCTGTAGCATAGCTATAAAAGAATCATCTGATCTTATTGATAGAATAGAAGAACATCCTTTTTATGTTGAATTGATGAATGGCAAATTAAGTTATAAGAAGTTCAAGTTCTACGTTCAACAGACTTTTTATGCTTAGTGGATTGCACTCGTGCTTTTTTAATTATTGCAGCTAGAGCTAATGATATTGAAACAATGGATAAATTAACCTTTATAGCTCGTAAAATATTCAGTATGCGAAGTCTATGTAAGGAGCAGTTTACAGAATGTAACTCATCCGATAATCACAAAAGATCGAAATCTAGTTCTGCCTTTATTGATTTCTTCATGCGTGCTGCATACCATAATTCAGTAGCTGAAGGCTTAGCAGCTTCTTATCCATGTTTTGGTATGTGTCAGATCACCTTTCAACATACGGTAAAAGATAGCATTCCTTCAAGCAATAAGTATAAAAAATGGATTAATCTCTATAATACTAATATAGTGGATAACACAGCTAATGCTATAACTGAGATTGTGAATAAGCTGTATAGAGAATCTAGTAATAAGGAGAAGAAAAAGATGCTCGAGTTTTTTTATAACGGATTAGAACTTCAGGTAATATTCTGGGACGAGATGTATTACTCTAATATATCTAGCAAAGAATATTAGCAGAGGATTATTTACGTTGACTTGATCTTTATCGGTAACTACAGTGTTCAGTGGCGTAATTAGGAGCTGTTACGGGTCAAATCTTTTAAAGGATATAATTGAGCATCCTTTTAATGTTAAGTTGGCGGATAACACCCTAAATATAGAGAACTTCAAATTCTATGCTCAACAAAAGACGTTGTTCTTAGGTGATTATATTCGTACCACCTTAATTACTGCATCCAAAATGGAAGATTATAGTAATATTATCTCGCTTACTGAAGTAGCCCAAAGAGCAGTGACTGTTAATAGAGTGCTATATGACTACTACTTTACTATGTACGGTATAAGTCGTGGAAAGAAATCTCTTGAGTGTTTTAATTTCACTAATTTTCTTTTATCCATCTCGTATAGTAATACCTATGAGGCTATGACGGTTTTGTATTCTTGCATGTTTATATACAAGACTGTCGTTGATAGCATGAAAAATAGATTCAAAAAAAATAATAGATATAGGGATTGGTTTTATTTTTGTTACAGTGATTCAGTAAAGTCTGGATGTGTTATTTTGGAAAATATTATTGATGGATATTGCAGCAGAGCAAGAGAAAATGAAAAGAGCAAAATGCTTGAGTTGTTTAGAATAACTGCACAATTTGTGTTAGATTTTTTGAACGGTGCATATAATTTTTCAAGGTTCAATCAATTTCCTAAGGAACATAAGACCTGCTGAAAAAGGTGATTGAAAAAATGATGTGAGAGAGGTAGAAGAAGAATAAGCAGATCAAGTAAGGAAAAAAATGAGCTTTAGTTACTATAATATGAAAAAACACCCAAGAAACTTTCGTAATATAACAGGTTTAACTATAGAGGAGTTCGAAAAAGTAGTGGAAAAAGTGAGGTCTGGATGGGAAAAACAGAAAAAGTGTCATGGTAGAAGATCAAAACTACCAACTCTGGAAGATAAGTTGTTTTGCGTAATTTTGTACTATCGCACTTACATAACACATAGATTTTTAGGATGCCTATTCAATGTACACAACGCAAATGTATGTAGGTTACTTAAGAGAATAGAGCCATTACTCGCCAAAAAAGTGACTATAACAAAAGATAGAAGTATGACGCCAGAAAAAATACTGAAGATTTTGGCTGATGTTACAGAACAGCAAATACAGAGACCAGAAGATAGTAAAAAACGGAAGAAATCATATTCAGGAAAAAAAAGAACCAACACTATGAAAACTGAGATTATTATCGAAGAAGGAGGAAGAATTTTATCAGTGTCAAAGTCATACCGTGGTAGAATTAGTGATTTCCGCATAAGGAAACAAGAAAAATATTTACCACTTGATAGCATAAAACATGCCGATTCTGGATATCAAGGTTGGCAAAAATTGCAAAGCAATGTTATAATTCCATATAAAAAGTATCGTAAAAAGCCATTAACTCCAGAGCATAATAGAAGATTAGCATCATTTAGAATGAGAGTAGAAAACAAGATCCGAGAGATAAAGATATTTAAGATTATGTCGAATGTTTATCGCAATTTTCAGAAAAAATATAACCTGAGGTTCAATATTATTGCTGGTATTGTAAATCTTAAGCACGCCTTTTAGTTAACCTTGATTTTAGTCACCCTCCTTTCCTTTTTTTTATCGCTTGATTCGCAGCAGGTCTATTGACAATTTTAAGCTAATTTGTATCCTTAGTAAGTATTTTTTAAAATGCTATGAAAAGTAAAGAACATGATTTTCATTTAGTGGATCCAAGCCCTTGGCCAATTGCTATATCAGCAGCAATTCTTATTCTTGCACTTGGATTAGTTGGCGCGCTTCATAAACAAATTTTCGGAGTGTTTTGTTTAGTTTTGGGAATCTTTGCAGTATCAGGGGTGCTGTTTTATTGGTGGAGAGATGTAATAAGGGAGGCCATTTATGACAAATGTCACACTGCCATTGTAAAACATGGACTCAAATTTGCAATGTACTTATTTATTCTCTCGGAGGTCGTATTTTTTATAGTGTTCTTTTGTTCATTCTTTAAAGCCTGGCTTGATCCAGTTTTTTTATTTGAGGCGTTTTCTCCTGCAAAAAAAGTTGAATGGCCCCCTGAGGGAATTTTGCCACCTGATCCGTGGTCACTACCGTTCATGAATACGTTAATATTATTGCTTTCTGGTACAACAATTACTTGGGCAAATCACTCTTTACTTAAAAATGATAAAAAGAGCATGATTAAAATGCTGTCCATAACTATATTGCTTGGAGTTTTTTTTATAATAGTGCAAGCAATAGAGTATCATGAAGCGAGTTTTTCTCTACAAGAAACAGGAGAAAAGCTTATTTATACATCCAATTTTTATATGATTACCGGTTTTCACTGCGCACACGTTATAATAGGAATAATATTTTTATCAGTGTGTTTATTTAGAGCACGGAAAGGCCAATTTACACTTCAGGACCATTTGTGCTTTGAGTTTGCCTCCTGGTATTGGCACTTTGTAGATGTAGTCTGGATATTTTTATTTTTGTTTGTCTATTGGTTAAGCGTTTATTAAGTGGTTAAAATAATAGGTCTAGATCCAGGAATAAGCAAGACTGGGTGGGCCATTATCAGCCTGAACGAAAAAAATAATATTGAATTTTTGGGCGGCGGTACCATATCAACTGATGGTAAATTGGGTACAGGTGAACGCCTACATATAATTTTTGAACAATTAAAGAAAGTAATTTCCCTATACTCTCCGAATGAAGCTGCGGTGGAGAAAATTTTTGTTAATAAAAATCCTAAATCTTCACTAACTTTAGGATATGCAAGAGGGGTTGTAATTTTAGCGTTAAAAATAACAAAGCTAACTATGAATGAATATGATGCAAACTATGTAAAAAAAAGCATTACCGGAAATGGCCATGCTGATAAGGATCAGATTATATTTATGGTGAAGCAAATAGTTAAAAATTTGAGTATAAAATGCCACCATGCTGCTGACGCTCTTGCTGTAGCAATTTGTCATGCTTATACGAAAGGTTCTTGTTTTGTTGAGTAACTTTTATATGGGATTCAGTTTGAAGATTTCCAGATCTGGAAAAACTATTTGATTGTATTTATCTTGTCTAACGTTCGTTGCAAAATAATACATGCGGAGATTTTATCATCTATTTTTTTCGATTTTGTGATTGATATTCCAGTAATTTTTAGTGTATGAGTTGCGATAGATGTTGAGAAGCTTTCGTCTTGTAAGTATATATTTACTTTATATTTTTTTATTATTTTATTTGCGAATTGGATTATAGTTTTACACCATTTAGTTTCTTGCTCGTCCATTTTTAATGGTAGTCCTATTACCATTGATCCAGATTCATTTTCTTTGAATATTCTATGCAGATAACCTAAATCTTTGCTCATATTTTTTCTGTGATATATGCTATGAGCTGTGGCTATGAGCTGTGTTTTATCGCTAAATGCTATGCCTATTTGCTTTTCTCCCATGTCAAGGCACATTATGCGCTTATCTTTTGGAATAGACTTTAGAAACTCATCTGGATTTCTATGTAGCATCTATTAGACTTCCTTTAAAGTGACCTTACCAAAAAAGTGGAGAGAAAGTTAAGAAAATTTTTTGCAAAAAGAATAATGAATCAAATTGCTCAGGAATGCAATAGACTTCTTGCATAACCCAAACTAAGTAGCTGACACTGGTTTCCATCCAAAAGGGCAGTGCCCCTATGATGTCATTCCAGTGCTTGACACTGGGATCTATAGACCTGCTGAAAAAGGTGATTGAAAAAATGATGTGAGAGAGGTAGAAGAAGAATAAGCAGATCAAGTAAGGAAAAAAAATGAGCTTTAGTTACTATAATATGAAAAAATACCCAAGAAACTTTCGTAATATAACAGGTTTAACTATAGAGGAGTTCGAAAAAGTAGTGGAAAAAGTGAGGTCTGGATAGGAAAAACAGAAAAAGTGTCATGGTAGAAGATCAAAACTACCAACTCTGGAAGATAAGTTGTTTTGCGTAATTTTGTACTATCGCACTTACATAACACATAGATTTTTAGGATGCCTATTCAATGTACACAACGCAAATGTATGTAGGTTACTTAAGAGAATAGAGCCATTACTCGCCAAAAAAGTGACTATAACAAAAGATAGAAGTATGACGCCAGAAAAAATACTGAAGATTTTGGCTGATGTTACAGAACAGCAAATACAGAGACCAGAAGATAGTAAAAAACGGAAGAAATCATATTCAGGAAAAAAAAGAACCAACACTATGAAAACTGAGATTATTATCGAAGAAGGAGGAAGAATTTTATCAGTGTCAAAGTCATACCGTGGTAGAATTAGTGATTTCCGCATAAGGAAACAAGAAAAATATTTACCACTTGATAGCATAAAACATGCCGATTCTGGATATCAAGGTTGGCAAAAATTGCAAAGCAATGTTATAATTCCATATAAAAAGTATCGTAAAAAGCCATTAACTCCAGAGCATAATAGAAGATTAGCATCATTTAGAATGAGAGTAGAAAACAAGATCCGAGAGATAAAGATATTTAAGATTATGTCAAATGTTTATCGCAATTTTCAGAAAAAATATAACCTGAGGTTCAATATTATTGCTGGTATTGTAAATCTTAAGCACGCCTTTTAGTTAACCTTGATTTTAGTCACCCTCCTTTCCTTTTTTTATCGCTTGATTCGCAGCAGGTCTATAGTATAAATTATTTCAAATTGTATCTATTTGCAAGTATATAAATATAATAATTTTGCATAAAAAATTAGATCCCAGTGTCACGCACTGGGATGACACCCTACTAGCGAAAGTTACTCTCAAATGTTTGTTCATGCTAGCTATAAATATTAAGAAATTTACCAAGCGAAAAAAAAGGCAAAAGAAGCCCTAGTCATTGTCTATTTTCAGTATTGGCGTTTTTTAAGTCTTAAACGCTGCAATTTAGCTGCTTTTAAACGGCAACTAACCTTAGCTTTAATATTTAAGAAATTTACTAGGCAGAAAAAAAAGGCATAGAAAACCCGTGGTAGCTAGTTATTACACTCTCTATTTTAAAATTTGACGTTGGGTAATGTCTTGAACGCTCTATAAGCGCGTTTCAGCTTATGTAGGTAAAAACCTAGAAATTTTATAAAGACATACGGTGCACATAGTGCAAAAAATTAAACAATAGTACGCCAAATACAAGTTTTCTTGTCATTTTAATCTGCTGCAGAGATTGCGAAGTTAAATAAAATAGCTTCACTTTCATGATAAGGGGGCTGGCGGAGTTTGTAAAGTAATTTTTTCATTTAATTTTTCGTTCTGTTTCTACGGGTTGCATACCACTTAGCTAACATGAGTTTTGTTTTGACTTTTTGTGTTAATTTTGCAGAATATTAAGATTATCATTTTAAATAAAATACATGACAAAAGAGGATTGGGAAGCGGTAATTGGGCTTGAGGTGCACGCTCAAGTTTCTTCTAATACGAAGCTATTTTCTAGCTCATCAACGGAGTTTGGTACTGAGCATAACACTCAAGTTTCTCTAGTTGATGCGGCAATGCCAGGTACGCTGCCAATACTAAATTATTACTGCATAGAGCAAGCAATACGCACCGGTCTTGCACTTTCTGCAGAAATTAATAAGTGTTCTTACTTTGATCGAAAAAATTATTTTTATCCTGATTTACCGCAAGGTTACCAGATAACCCAGTTTTTTGAGCCAATAGTTAAAAATGGTAGAGTATTTATCAACGACAATGAAAAGGAAATAAGAATTGCGAGAATTCATTTAGAGCAAGATGCAGGGAAGAGCGTTCATGAGGAAAGCAAAACTTATGTGGATTTAAATCGTGCAGGGGTTGCTTTAATGGAAATTGTTTCAGAGCCAGATCTCCGTTCATCTGCGGAAGCTGAAGAATGCATGAAAAAATTGAGGCAGATTTTGCGTTACATTGGTTCATGTGATGGTGATATGGAAAAGGGATCACTTCGTTGTGATGCAAATGTTTCTGTCCGCCTAAAAGGCAGTAGCATACTTGGCACCCGCTGTGAAATAAAAAATCTAAACTCGATACGTTATATCGTGCAAGCTATAGACTATGAAATACAAAGACAAATTGAAATTTTAGAAAGTGGGGAAGAAATAAGTCAAGATACCTTATTGTTTGATGTCGCTTTGGGAAAAACAAAAGTGATGAGAAGCAAAGAGGATGCAAGCGACTATAGGTATTTCCCTGAGCCTGATTTATTACCTGTTGAGGTAAGCCAGGAGGAAATTGATTCTATTAAATCATCTTTGCCTGAGTTACCAGATCAAAAAAAGCTGCGATACATTGAGGAATTAGGTATCAATGAATACGATGCAAACGTCATTACTTCCGGTAAGGCGATTGCTGATTACTTTGAGGAATTGATAAAAAAACATGATTCAAAGCTCGCGGTCACCTGGTTAACTGTAGAGCTTTTCGGTCGTTTAAATAAAGCAAATATTGATATTGTGAGCTCCCCAATCAAAGCAAATGCTTTGTCCGAACTCTTAGATTTTATCGTTGATGGAACGATCTCTGCTAAACTTGGTAAACAAGTTTTTGATATTATGTTTGAAACTGGCAAACCTGCATCTCTTATCATAGAAGAGCAGGACCTAAAGCAAATAACTGATAGAGGGCAAATATCAGAAATAATCGACAAAATCATCAATAGCAACCAAGATAAAGTTCAAGAATACAAAAGCGGTAAAACAAGATTATACGGATTCTTTGTCGGCGAAGTCATGAAACTTACCAAGGGAAAAGCCAGCACTGATGTGGTGAATTTAATTTTGAGTGAAAGATTAGGATAAAAACAGGGGTAATGTATCTAGAAGATGATTCTACTTGGGGGTTCAAACGCATTTACCATGGTATTACCTATCAAGAGTTGGTGCTCATAATATCTCTCATGGATGTGATGGATAAAAAATGTCCTTTCTACCTAGCCACAGAACTAAAGTCAGCTAAAGGTTTTGATGATGTTGTTCTCCAGCGTGAGGAAAATAAAGCTGTAGTACATAAGTTTGCACAAGTCAAGCACAGCCAAAATGGGACTAAAAAAATCAGTGTAGGTAGCTTATTAACAAAAAGTGGTAAGTTTAACTTGTTAAAATACTTTGCTGCCTATTTAAAAATCAAAAGTAATGGAAAATTCAAGAGTGAAATAAAGGATTTTATTATTGCTACGAATATTGATTTTGATTTCGCAGATTCAACACAACATGCAGTGAGAAAGCTAAGAATGATGTTAAGTGGAGAAAATGAAGGAAAAGAGGTTTCAGTTGTAAAGATAGATATACAAGATGAGTTTCTGGATATAGGCAATGGTGCAAGATATAGAATTAATGATTCGGGCGGTAGTATTGCTCAATACTTGAAGCAAAATATGGGTTTTATAAAACGTGAGATAGGCAGAGAAGTCAGCGATAAAGAAATAGAAGACTTTTTAAATGAACTGGTGTTTGTGGTTAATTTACCCAATGAAGATCAGCTAAGAGAATTGTTTAAAGGTAAGTTGAGTAGTAGGTTGGCCGAAAGATACGGCTATATTGGTGGCAATGAAATCTTTTGCAATGATCTTCTGAAGAAAATATCGGACTGGGTAAAAGATATAAAAGGGAGTTTTTTTTCACGTAAAGAAGGTGAAAAGCTTTTCGAAGAAGTTGAGCTGTGGGCTAGTACTTTAGGTAAGATAGAGGAAGAAGTAAAGAAAGTAAATGAAAAAGCAGATAGAATAGAGGAAAAAGTCAATAGAATAGGAGAAGAGGTAGCAGACAGTGTGCCGTAGAGACACAAAGGATGTTCATAAAAGGGCAAACTAAGTGCAAAAGCTGCGCAGTAGATGAGGGTGGGCCCCTCGGAGCCGGTTTACAAGAGCAGGCTTCAAACAACCATAAGCTGCTTTGGTAAAGAGCCAAGGTAGTGAGCGTTATGGAAAAGGCATAATTATATGTCATGTAAGGAATGGAGAGATGAACGAAAGTGAACCACTGATGAAGTGTCGAAACCTTTTAAATGACGTCAAAACCAGGGGGTTGTCTGTAACCTGGGATAAATCTATCGGGAGCTTGTTTACTGGATAGATGGCGTCTGGCATAAAGGTGGCATGAATCTATTTCAGGCTATTGTGTGGAACTACGGGAACCTGTCGTTTCGATGATAAGGGAGAAATCCAAGGAGCTAAACTCTAAGGATGAGAGTACCGATGCGAAAAACAGGGGCGGATCAGCTCGTAGTAGTGAAGAAGTTTCTGTAATGGAAATGGAGAGAAGGGGCTGAGTTATTTAGTTTTAATTATTTATCAACCGAAAGGGAGGAGTTAATGAGTAAAACAAAGTCTTTTGATATATCAAAGCAACTTATTTGGAGAGCTTATAAACAAGTATCGAAAAATAAAGGTGCTGCTGGTGTGGATGAGGTTTCGATAACAAAGTTTGAAGAAAATCTAAAAGATAATCTGTACAAACTATGGAATAGGATGTCATCCGGAAGTTATTTTCCAGAAGCTATAAAAGCTGTTGCAATACCTAAAGATACAGGAGGAGGACAAAGCAATCTTAGGTGTTCCTTCAGTATTTGACAGGATAGGGCAAACGGCTGCTGCTATGTATCTGGAGCCGCTAGTAGAACCAAAATTCCATGATGATTCATATGGTTATAGACCAAATAAATCTGCACTGGATGCGGTAGATACTGCGCGTAAAAGATGCTGGAGGTACAATTGGTCAATAGATCTTGATATATCTGGATTTTTCGACAATTTGGACCACGAGTTAGCATTGCAAGCTATCAAAAAGCACACAGACTGCAAATGGGTCATACTGTATGCTGAAAGATGGATGAAAGCTCCAATTCAGCAAGCAGATGGCAGTAAGGTAGTTAGGGATAAAGGAGTTCCACAAGGAGGTTCAATAAGTCCGATGATCTCAAACATATTTATGCATCATGTATTTGATGAGTGGATGAGACAAAAGCACCCGACAATACCATTTGAGAGATATGTAGATGATGCGATAGTGCACTGCAGAACTAAGAAGCAAGCGGATTTTATGCGAGACGTAATTGAAGAAAGACAGGCCAAGTATAAGCTAAAGCTACATCCGGAAAAGACACAAATAGTGTATTGTAAGGATAACAGAAGGAAAGATGAGTATACTATACAAAGTTATGATTTTCTAGGTTTTACATTCAGACCTAGACTAGCGAAGAACAGTAAAGTAGGGAATTATTTTCTTTCATTCATACCTGCAATTAGTAATAAGGCCAAGAAGAAGATTAGTCAAACCATAAGGTCATGGAAAATACACAGACAAACATCTACAACTCTGGAGGGGATATCAAAGAAAGTAAATCCAATAGTCAGAGGCTGGTATCAGTACTATGGCAGGTTTTACAGGACAGAGATATACAAACCTCTGAAGAACATAGAGCGGCAACTTGAAAAGTGGGCAAGAAGAAAGTACAAGAAACTTCAAACTCGTGGAGGACTAGCAAGGCAACTTCTAGGAAAAATGAGAAAAGAAGGACCAGACACTTTCTACCACTGGACATTAGGTTTGGGACAAAAGGCTGAATAATGGGAGCTGTGTGAGTCGCGAGGTTCATGCACAGTTCTGCGAGAGACTGGTGGGGAAGGTCCGCCGGTCTACTCTCCTAAATGCTGAAGAATATGGAAATAAATGCACGTCGCTGCACCTTGCATGTATGGTAGGCGAAAAAGAAATAGTGGAGGAGCTAGTAAAAGCAGGGGCTGGAATAGAGCAAGCAGATAAATTTGGAATGACAGCGATAGATTATGCGAAAAATAGTAAAGAAGTAAACGAGGTGTTGAAGAAAGAAACAGACAGAATTGAAAAGTTATTTGAGAAATTATGAGAGGATAGAAAATATGGAAAAAAAGGAAGAAACAGAAAAGAAAGTGATGAATTTAGAGAAAAAAACGTTAGAAGAGCTAAGGAGAATGTGGAAGAAGGTATTTGGGGAAGAGGTACCTAAACATTCAAAGAAATATCTGATACCGAGACTAGCATATAGAATGCAGGAGGAAGCATATGGAGAAATGTCAAGAAAAGGAGCAAAAAGACTAGAGTATCTGGCAGATCAGCTAGAAAAGGGAAAAAGAATAAGTAGTGACAAATTGCCAGTAGCAGGAACAGAGTTGATATTAGAAAGAGGTGAAGAAACACATTCGGTAATGGTAACCGATAAGGGTTTAATCTACAGAGAAGAGTTTTACACATCATTATCAGCAATAGCCGGGAAAATAATGGGAATGAGCTACAACGGACCGCTCTTGTTTGGGATGCGTGAAAAGGAGAGAAAGGGTGTGTGAAGAAATAAGATGTGCGATATATACGAGAAAATCAAATGAAGATGGACTAGAACAAAAGTTTAATAGTCTTGATGCGCAGCGAGTAGCATGTGAAAAGTACATAAAGAGCAGAGAGGGCTGGGTAGCATTGGCAAAAAGGTACGATGATGGTGGCTTTTCAGGGAAAAATTTAGAAAGACCAGCGATAAAGGAGTTGTTTGAAGATGTAAAGGCGGGAGAAGTAGATTGTGTAGTAGTATATACATTAGACAGGTTATCAAGGGAAACAAAGGATAGCATAGAAGTAACATCATTTTTTAGAAGGCATCGAGTAAATTTTGTAGCAGTAACACAAATATTTGACAATAATACGCCAATGGGAAAGTTCGTGCAAACAGTATTGTCAGGAGCAGCACAACTAGAAAGAGAAATGATCGTAGAAAGGGTAAAAAATAAAATAGCAACATCAAAAGAACAAGGATTATGGATGGGAGGAACTGTGCCACTTGGGTATGATGTAAAAGATAAAGAATTAATAATAAATGAGAAAGAAGCAAAGACAGTGAAGCATATATTTGAAAGATATTTGGAGCTGAGATCAATGGCAGAATTGGCAAGAGAGTTAAACAGAGAAGGATACCGAACGAAATCAGATATCTTTAAAAAAGCGACGGTGAGAAGAATAATAACAAATCCGGTATATATAGGAAAAATACGGCATTATGAGAAACAGTATGAGGGAAAGCATGAGGCAATAATAGAAGAAGAAAAATGGAAAAAAGCGCAAGAATTGATAAAGAATCAGCCGTATAGAGGGGTAAGATACGAGGAAGCGCTGCTTAGGGGAATAATTAGATGCAAGAGCTGTGAAGTAAACATGACGCTAACATACTCAAAAAAGGAGAACAAGAGGTATCGATATTATGTGTGCAACAATCATTTAAGAGGAAAAGGTTGTGAATCAGTAAATCGAAATGTAGTAGCAGGGGAAGTGGAAAAAGAAGTAATAAAGAGAGCAGAGCACCTATACAAAAATTGGCAAGAAAAAGCAGAAGAGTGGAAAAATTTAAGTTTTGGAAAGCAGAAAGAAGTAGTGAAAAAGTTAATAAAGGGAGTAATGGTAAAAGAAGATGGAATAGAAGTGAGTTCAGAGAATAAGGTGGAATTTATACCAATAAAAAAGAAAGGAAACAAATGCACAGTAATAGAGCCAGAAGGTAAAACAAATAATGCGTTACTCAAAGCAGTGGTAAGAGCTCACCTATGGAAACGGCAACTGGAAGAGGGAAAATATAGAAGTGTAAATGAGCTGAGTGCCAAAATTAATATAGGTACAAGACGTATACAGCAAATTTTAAGGCTGAATTATTTAGCACCAAAGATTAAGGAAGACATAGTAAATGGAAGGCAACCAAGAGGATTGAAGTTAGCTTACTTGAGGGAAATACCAATGCTTTGGAGTGAGCAAGTGGAAAAATTTTACAAATTGGCGCCTTAATTAAGCGATTAATAAGTTATTAATGTAACTAATTTCCAGACTATATTGTGATATTGATGCTGCAGGCAAAGAGAAAGATATAAGATCAGTAATGCAACAAAGACAGGCAGTCTGGCCGGTAGTGCTGGTGTAATGTTACTGGTAGACAGCATTGCATTGTATATCATGAAAATGCCTATAGTAGCAGTGGTTGTGGAATAGTTGGATTAGCATGTATGGGTTTTGCGCTGTACAATCTTTTAAAGCCCAATACCAAACTCGAAAAAATTGAAGATGTAGAACAACTCACCACTCAGCCTTTTTTGAATCTGGCATAAAATGTGTATACTCAAGAAATATGAAAATTTTACTACTTGCTAACAAAACAATTGGTATTTTTGAAGTCCTTTACGCTATTAAATTCATAGATTCATTTGCCGGGGTTTTATGTGATTTACAGAAAGATAGCTCTTTTCGCAATAATCCGAACAGATCATAATATGCTACTGGCCTCCCATAGCCATAAGCACATATCTTACCCTATTTGGACTATTACGAGAAATGCTATAGTATCCAAACGATCCATCGAGCTCTTAAAAAGATTAGATTCACGCGCAAAAAAAGACATATGAATACAAGGAAAGGAGTGAAGAAAAACATGCTGAATTTTTGAAAATTATAGCAACAAAAGAACCTCAAAACTTATTATATATAGATGAATCTAGGATTGATAGTACCGAAGACTATCCTTATGGATATTGCCAGAAAGGACAGCGGTTTTATGCCCTAAATCTGGCAAGAAAACTCAACGAATTAGCATGATTGCATCCTTAAAAGGCAGAAAAATAGTTGTTCCGTTAACATTTGAAGGCCACTGTAATATGGATATCTTTAATAAATGGTTTGAGCAGTTTTTGACACCGATTTTGGAACCTGGACAAACTGTTATTCTTGATAATGCTACTTTTCATAAGTCTAACAAGATTACTGAACTTGCTAGAGGAGTTGGTGCAGAAATTTTATATCTACCGCCTTATTCTCCCGATTTTAATAAAATTGAGCATTATTCGTTTGCTATAAAAAACAGAGCTAGGAAAAACATCCCTCTATTCACATCTTTTCGTCATGCTGTTGATTCTGTTTTTCGATAAGCCTTCCGGACTATTGTGAAAAGAGCTATAAATCTAGAATTAGAACTTTTATTAGATGTGAAAAGTTGTTCCAATTGACTATAACTTGATTGTAAGAGAAAATCTTATTTAGATTACCATGGGTAGTGCTGTAAACTAGTAAAAAAGAGCAAGTGCTTTGTGTAGAGCTTAGGGCAATTCCTTTCTTAGACTACTAATTATCTTAGTTAACATTTCAATGAATCTCAATTTAATACTTTTTACCTAGCAATTTCTCCCCTAGAATCAGAAATCTTTCTTAACTCTTCACGTCCTGCCCATGAAACTTTCTTGTTATCAGACTCGCTTATTACTTCATGATGTATTAATCCACCGGATCTAGCAAAAACACCTTGGTCTATGGTTTGAATAACTGGTAAACCTCCTAATAAGCAATTTTTTCCCACTTCTTCTTCACAATTCTTTAACTTTTTCCACTTGTCTTGATCCTTTACTTCTACCTTTATTAGACCTTGCATATCAGGATATAATCTAACTTCTAATTCTCCTAAACTAGTATGGAAAGTTAATACTACATCACTACCATCTGCAAGGTCTGTATAATTTCTCACTTCTCCTATCTTCTCAATTCTTGCTACACTGCTACCTACCCCCAGCACGAAAATTCTTAACCCCAGCTTCTCTACTTCACACTTGTTCATAACCTCTGCAGGTTGAATAACACAATTCTGTGGATAATTTACGTATAAAAATATATTATCCATTTCCACTTCTAGATTTTTCCTAATCTTCCCGCTTGCATTTACAATGCTCTCATACGCTATACTTTCTATTTTGTTTTTAATTTCTTTACAACAACTAGAGAGGTATTCATCAAAACACTCGGCAGAACTATTTATAAACCCCTCAGTAGAGTGTGCTATCCTATCGTAACGGAAAAGATGCCTATTGACTTTGCCACCTCTTAGTAGCAAATTGCTAACAATGTCTTGTATTACTATTATATTTTCTTCCTTTGTTTCTTCATTTTCATTCTCATCATAGCCTAGATACCCTGAATTGCTAAACCTGCACGCAATACCACCAGAAGTCGTGGTTGTAGTGGATTGAAGAATTCCTATTATTTCTTCAAACACTAAATCTACCGTAGTTTCTTTCTTATCGTTATAATATACACTTAGTCTCATTCCCTTTGCTAAGTATTGATCAACTACATATTTGATACGTTCTAAGGAACTTCTTGTCCAATCTACATTTAATAAGTTCAAAGTCTTTTGAAACTCTTTGTTGTTTTTTTCTTGCACATCCTGCATTTTCTTGTAAAACTCATCGAGCAGGTCTATCTCATCTTTAGTAGATGAAATTGGCTTCTCCAATAGGCAATATCCTTCCTCCAAAAGAAAAGGAAAAGTGTCACCCAAGGCATTACCATCTTCCCCAGACTCTAAAACGGGATATGTTGAAGTATGATCCTTCTTTAAAATTGTCTGATCAGTCATATAGTGTAACCATTATTATAATATCTACTTAAAAACTATCATACTATAGCATTCATTTAACAAAATCATAACTTTATTTTGCTAATGCAAATTGCCTCTGATATATAGGAGACAGCAAAGTTGCCCATACAAATCAGAGTGAAGAAAAAGGCTGTCCGCTCTCTCTGCCTACATCACCTTCTAGTAGAGATATATCTAATTAAAGTTGAAACTTCTAGACAGATCAAGATTATGAAGCACTTTAAGAGAAATATTTACATGCAAGCATCGAACAGACGAAATCTGTCAAATCAGAAAGAAACACACAAATTTAAGTTTTTAGTAGTTTTCAAGTATAGTTGTACAGGGAGCGCCTTTGCAGTTATGACCGACATTTTCAATGGTGCCTAAGTGCCCGTATGCAAGCATGGTTTTGGAAGGAACGGTCAAATCATTGATGGAGTCATTTAGACTACCTCGGTTAGGAGATTGTACTATCAACCGTTCCAAGCTGAAGCGTTTCCCTATTACAAATTATATGTAGGGGTTACCATGAAAAAAGCAAAAAGTAAATTAGAAATAGTGAATCCTAATGCAGCAGGAATAGACATTGGTTCAGCTGTACACTATGTGTGTGTACCTGAAGGAAGAACGCGTTCAGAAATTTGGCTGCTTTACTGAAGACCTTCATAACTTAGCACAGTGGTTGAAAAAGTGTAAAGTTACAACAGTAGCTATGGAATCAACAGGAGTATATTGGATTCCTTTATTTCAAATACTTGAGTCATACAAATTCGAGGTAAAATGCACGGCATGTAAAGAATGTACCTGGTAGGAAGTCTGACGTTCAAGATTGCCAATGGCTCCAACAACTGCATAGCTACGGACTGCTTCATGGATCGTTTAGGCCAGATAATCAGATGTGTGTATTGCGCAGTTACGTGCGGCAACGCAAAAATCTCACTGAAAGTGCATCTACACATATTCTGCGTATGCAGAAGGCATTAATTCAAATGAATATACAATTACACAAGGTTATTAGTCATATTACTGGGATAACTGGTATGAAAATCATTGAAACTATAATTGAAGGCGAAAGAGATTCTGAAAAATTGGCAGAATTCAGGGACGTGCGAATGAAAAATGATCAGTCTACTATTGCAAAAGCGTTAGCTGGTGACTATAGAGAGGAACACTTATTCACGCTAAAGCAAGAATTTGAACTATATAATATTTATCAAGAAAAAATAGCAGAATGTGATAGAAATATTGAAGCCTATTATAAAACGTTTGAAACAAAGTCTTGTGAAAGCAAACAGCTAAGTAAGCAAAAGAATAAAAATAGCAAAAGTAAGCCAAGCTTTGCTTTGTATGAGGAACTGCACCGAATAACTGGTATGGATTTCACTAAAATTCCTGGATTTGATGTATTAAGTATACAAACCATAATTTCAGAAGTTGGTATAAACCATAGTAAATGGCCAACAGAAAAGCACTTTTCATCGTGGTTGGGACTCAGTCCTGCTAATAAAGTTACAGGGGAAAAAGTGTTTAACACAAGAACACGTAAAGTCATTAACCGTGCTGCAAATGCTTTGCGAATAGCTGCTCATTCTGTAGGAAATAGTAAAAGTGCGTTGGGTGCATACTACAGAAGATTGAGAAAACGACTAGGAGCACCAAAAGCAATAACAGCTACTGCAAGAAAAATGGCATGCATATTTTATAGTATGCTCAAATACGGACAGGAATATGTAGAAAAAGGAATGGAATACTATGAAACACGCTATAAAGATAGAACTGTAAAAAATTTGATCAAAAAAGCGAGCGAATTTGGCTACATATTAGTTCAACAAGAAGAGTTAGTTAAGTGAGTTTCTTAGGAGGTAAAAACCTAGAAATTTTATAAAGACATACGGTGCACATAGTGCAAAAAATTAAACAATAGTACGCCAAATACAAGTTTTCTTGTCATTTTAATCTGCTGCAGAGATTGCGAAGTTAAATGAAATAGCTTCACTTTCATGATGTGTATAACAATGTTACAAAAAATAATATCATAGAATTCAATAGGATAATTCCTAGAAAATCCCTACATACTAAAAAAAGCAAAATGCTGTTAAAATGAGCTTAAGAATAAATAGCAAACATCTAACATAACAATTCTATTTGTAAATCAGGTGAGACTTATCCTATAGAAAGCTTTCGAACTACACAAGCGTATCTTTTGCCTTTAGTATTTCTTTAAACCTGCTGCAAAAGAGTGGGAATGGTTATAAAATAGGGAGGTATAGCAAGAGAATAGGGAGGGAAGATGGGCTTAAACTACCATAATCTAAAAGAACATCCGAGAAATTTTCGAGATGTAACAGGTTTGAAAATAGAAGAATTCGAAAAGGTTGTAGAAAAAGTGCGCCCAGAGTGGGAAAAAGTTCAAGAACAGAAGAAATGCCATGTCAAGATTGCCTGTATTGGAAGATAAAATACTCTGTATAATTCTATAGACCTGCTGCAAAAGAGGAGATATTAAAGAGAGATGTAGCAAGAGGGAATGAGCTTAAATTATCAAATCAACGTTATTCTACTTTACCTCACTAGCATTTTCCTTACCTTGAGCCTTACTATTACTCACAAATATAAACGTTCGTTACATAGCTCTTAATATTTCTACAGAGACGAAATTTCCCGAATTATTTATAATGAACCCTTACGATCACATTCTGGGGACGTACATCAGAAAACTTTTATATTATTAGTTTTGTAGTAAAATTATATGAGTACATCGTATCTATTAAATCAGAAGCTTTATGGATTACAGATTGAGAGCTTATTTGTTTGGGGTTATCTGGTTTATACTTAGCTTACTTAGTAGTGTAGCTAATGATACTATATCAAAATATCTAAGTTTACATCTTCAGAGTTTTGAAATAATTTTTTTCCGCTTTCTGTTTACCACTATTACCCTTGTACCTTTTATGTTTTACTATGGAATAGAAACTTTTAAAACAAGTCAAATATCTACTCAAATAACCAGGGGCGGGTTGTTATTTTGTGGAATGACCTTATGGACTTACGGGTTGACTGTTTTCCCCATAGTAACTGCAACGATTATAAGTTTTTCTATACCATTATTTGTTATACTTCTTGCAATCTCTTTGCTAAACGAAAATATAATTTGGCAAAGATGGATAGTAACTGTTATTGGCTTTGTTGGTATTGCTATTACTACCAAAGCTCATAGTGAAGATTTTAATCCTAAAATTCTTATTTTTATTGTATCTGCATTGATCTTTGCTATATTAGATATACTTAATAAGAAACTTATAATAAAAGAGTCAGTAATAAGTATGTTATTTTATTCAGCTCTAACGACAACTATTTTTTCTACTCCACCTTTGTTATTTTATTGGCATATGCCTTCCTTGTTGGAATTAATATTACTGCTGATTTTGGGAATTAATTCAAATCTAATTTTGCTCTTTATGTTAAAAGCTTTTACTCTTACTGATGCTACTGCACTTGCACCTTATAGATACATAGAGCTAATAATTTCTGCAGTAGTAACATACGTTATATTTAATGAATTACCTGATAAAAGTGTTTTACATGGTACTTTGATATTAATACCGTCAACCTTATTTATAGTTTACTCGGAAGGTAAGGCAATTAAGAAAAATAGTGTAACAACAAAAGTTTATAATTGTTAATGGTGTTTATTTTAGATGCTAAGCTACATTTTTAAGGTGATAATAAAATGCACATAACTATTATAGGAGTAGGGTATGTAGGCTTAGTATCTGGTACAATGTTATCGGAGCAGGGCCATAAAGTTGATTGCATTGACATAAATACTAAGAAGATTGAACTTTTGAAATCAGGGAAAATTCCTCTATATGAACCTGAATTAGCAGATTATTTAGAGAATAATATAAAGTCACAAAGGATAAGATTTTTCGATTCGTATTCTCAAATAAATCCCAATACAGAAGTAGTATTTGTAACTGTAGATACTCCATCAGACTCCATAGGAAATGCAAATTTAAAGAATGTATATAATGCAGTAAGTGAAGTTTCTGAGAGAGTCAATCAAGATTGCTTAATAGTGATAAAGTCAACTGTTCCTCCTGGTACTGCAGAGAATATACATAATTATTTATCTAATAAGGGCTATAACTTTGATTTGGGAGTTAATCCAGAGTTTCTCAAGCAAGGCTCTGCAGTATCAGATTTTTTATACCCAGATAGGATAATAATAGGAGTAAAAACTAAGCTAGCTAGGGCAAAACTAGAAATTATATATAGATCATTTATAGGTAAGAATATTCCGTTAATAGTCACTGATACAGTTACTGCTGAAATGATTAAATATGCTTCTAATGCTTTTCTAGCAACAAAGGTTGCTTTTATCAATGAGATGGCAGGTTTATGTGAGCTATTAGGAGCAGACATTGACCTTTTAGCTAACAGTATGGGAATGGACCATAGAATAGGTAAGGAATTTCTCAAAGCTGGTCCAGGATTTGGAGGATCATGTTTTCCTAAAGATTTGTCAGCTTTAATAAGGCTTGCTGAAGACCACAATGTTAAGCTACAAATTTTAAATTCAGTTAAGGAATCTAACTATAATCATATAACAAACATTGCTAAAAAGGTAGAATATGTATTGAATGGAGTCCAAAATAAAAAAATAGCGATATGGGGGCTAACTTTTAAGTCTGGTACTGATGATGTAAGAAATAGCCCAGCTATAGATATTGCAAAATTGTTAGTGAATAACAAGGCTAAAATTACTGCATATGATCCAGTAGGGATGGATAATGCTAGGCAAATTCTAAAGGATATAGAGTACGCGGACAGCGCTATAGGAGCTGCAAGAGACGCGGAAGCCTTATTATTATTAACGGAGTGGAAAGAATTTAAAAATCAAGATTTTTTAATCTTAAAGGATGTTATGGCTACACCTAATATCTTTGACTTTCGCAACTTGTTAGATAATGAATTGCTACTAGGATATGGCTATAACGTTTATTCCCTGGGTAAAAAATCTATCTACAAAGTTTAACTGTTGAGAAATGTTTTCTACACCGCTTTACTTAGTTTTTTAAGATCTTTGCTTGATAGTATGGAAAAGCAAACGAGTGCAACAACAGAGCAAATGGAAAAAAATGAAAACATAATACTGTTACCACAGTGCTTAACAAGCACTCCTAAGAGCACGCATGAAAATATTGAACTTGCAATATACCCAAATAATCCTGTTAAGCTTACAATTGCACATATATTATTTTGTGGAGCAATTTCTACAGCTATAACACCTGTCAGTACTTGCACTCCAAATATAAAGAATCCTGATAAGATTGCACCAAGGTTCATAAGAATTATGTTTTGACCAAAGTTCATTGCAATAAAAGTGAGTGCTATACCCAACATGTAAAGTAATGCCAGCAAGCTTCTATTTTGAAAGAAGTACATATCACTAATTCTTCCTGTGATTAAAGTTCCAAGGATTCCACCTAAATCATATACGCCCGTTATTAGTGAGGATTGTACAAGAGAAATTTGTAATTTATCCTTTAAAATTATAGGAAACCAAAAGAAGATTCCCATTTTTATAATATAAGCACAAAAAGTAGCACAACATAGAAACCATATGGAACTTGTTACCTTGATACCTATTTGAGATTTCTGCACCTTATAATAGGTAGTAAAGTTGGCACTTTCTTTGTAATATGCTTTTAATATTATATAAATTCCAAAAAGTAAGCATAAGAGACCAGAGTATAAAAATGCACTCTTTGCATCATATATTTTAATTATACTTGGTAATAAAATTAAAGTAATACAAGAACCAAGTTGCTGAGATGCGCTCATAACTCCCCATGATGATGCAATTGAAGAGATGCTAGAGTTTGTAACCATAAACTTGGTAATAGCTGGCCAACCTAACCCTTGTGTCCAAGCTAATAATATTAATGTTAACAGTAATAAAGTCAGATTATTATATGATAAAGTTATACCAATGGTTAATAATCCAGTTGCAATGTTGCATATCCCGAACATAAATAATGGATTATTTTTGGAGTCCATGATTATTCCATTAACAAATTTTGATACTCCATAAAAAAAAGAAAAGCAGGCAAAAAAATAGCTTAATTTTACATGGTCAGTATCTATTAACAGTGGTAGAGCAATTGGTATACTTTGTCTTGATAAATAAAGCAGCATATATCCACAGAAGAATAGTAAATATTGAAAGAAGACAAAGTTCACACCTATTCCCAAATAGCTCTATGCAGATGCTAGCATAATACTATATTGGTATAATATTGTTTGACAAGCAGTTTGTAAACAATTAGTGCAGAAAATTACTTAGTATCTTTCTTATAGCAGATACAGTAGTATTAATATCTTCATAGCTTATATCTCTATGTGTTATAGCTCTGATTTTACCTTTGATGTTAGCCATTCTAATTCCATAATTTTTCATTAGTACGTTTATTAATTCTTGAGTAGATATACAATTAGTACGTAATGAAAAATACGCTATATTAGTTTTATACAGGTCGATATCAATTATAACTTGATCTATGGAGTCTAGGCCTTCTATAAGGTGCTGCATTTTTTTATGATCTTCTTCTAAAGAATTTACATTATTATGTAGAGCATATAAACATGCAGCTGAAATAATGCCAGCTTGGTGCATACCTCCGCCAATTTGAAACTTATAGTACCAAGCTTTTTCAATAAACTCTTCACTTCCAAGCAATATTGCGCCCATTGGAGCACCTAATCCTTTACTAAAATCAATGAATACCGAATCAAAATAACTTGCATACTCCTTTGGAGATATTTTAGTATGAGCACAAGCGTTGAACAGTCTTGCTCCATCTAAATGAGTGAATACGTCATTCTCTTTGCAGAGACTTGAGATCTCTTGAATATATTCTAAAGGCCACACAGCTCCACCACCAAAATTTGTCGTTTGTTCGATAGAAACAAGCCCAACTCTCGGAATATTTCTTAAACTAGGACGAGTAATAAACTCAACAATTTGTTCTCCAGTAAATATTCCTCTCGTACCTTTGATGGGCAAAGGAGTAGCATGTGCCTGGGCTGCAATCAAGCCAGATTGTACTATGAGCGGATGTGAAGTTTCATCAAGCAGCAAGTAATCACCAGGTCTTTGAATGTGTACTTTATAAGCAATTACATTGGACATCGTTCCTGAAATCAAAAAGATTCCTGCAGGTTTACCTAATATTTTACATGCGGTTGCCACTAATTCGTTCACAGTTGGATCTTCACATGCAGCTTCGTTTCCAACTTTTGCTTTAGCCATCGCTTCCCTCATTTTAGCTGAAGGGTCAGTGTTTGAATCGCTAAAGAAATCTATTTTTATTCTCATATTAAATTTAACACAACCTCCTTTATAATTTCAGCAGCTTTCATGATGTCTGTTTCCTTTGTGCCAAGATGGGTAACTGCTCTTATATGAGACTCAAGCCAAGGAAAAAGCAATAAACCATAAGCTTGGCACTTACTCAAGAAAACCTCATTAGTTACATTTAGTGCTTTTATACTAAAGCTTACTATATTAGTTTCTGGATAAGGTAGTACCAGTTTGATGTGTGGAATTTCTTTAATCTTATCTGCAAATAATTTAGCGAGCTTATTATCTTCTTTAAGCCTAGAGATATTATTCTGTAGTACGTATTTTGCTGCATTAGCACAATACCCTATCTGATGATAACCACTACCTAGCCAAACCTGTAGCTTTTTAGCCCTTTCAATTATCTCTCTTTTACCCATAAGCATTGAACCAAAAGGAGCGCCAAGTCCTTTAGTAAAAGAAAAGCTCATTGTATCCACATATTTAGCATAATCTGCTAAAGCAATATTTGTTTCGATATGAGCATTAAATATTCTTGCACCGTCTAAATGAAGATTTACATTGTGAGCTTTTAAAAAGTGATATAACTCGACTTGTTTTTCAAAAGGATAAATTTTACCATTAAACCCATTTATACTATTTTCTATAGAAACAAGACTCACCTGAGCAAAAATTTTATACCTCGGCTTAGAATTAATAGCATATTCTACTTCATCAACATCTAAGATTCCGCTATTATTTCTAATACAATTAAATACGATATTATTTACTTTTGCATTGCCTGCGCTATCGAAAAAATTAACGTGGTAATTATAATGAGTTATTAGTTCATCACCAGGACTTGTTTGACTGGCAATGGCTAATCTATTTGCAAGCATACCGCTGGTTACAAATAATGCTTCTTCTACTTTGAATAATTGTTTGCAATATTCTGATAAGTCATTACAGCTTTTGTCTTCACCATAAGCAAAATCTCCAACAGTTGCATTACTTATTGCATGTATAACGTTGGAGCTCTGCAGAGTTGTAGTGTCACTTCTCAGATCAATAATTTTTTCCATCTTCTTTTTTGCCATTCAAACAACCAATTTGAGCATTCCAAAGTTCTTTATAAAGACCGTGTTTAGAAACTAGTTCAGCGTGTTTACCATCTTGGACAATTTTTCCTTTGTTAAATACTAGAATTCGGTCCATGTGTAAAAGTGTAGAAATACGGTGTGCTATAGTAATCGTAGTTTTATTTTTCATCAATTTAAATAAACTCATTTGAATTGTTTTTTCTGTTATAGAATCTAACTGACTAGTTGGTTCATCGAGAAATAATATTGGAGCGTTTTTTAAAAATGCCCTTGCTATTATTATTCTTTGTCTTTCTCCTCCAGATAGCTTGATGCCTTTTTCTCCAACTGTAGTTCCATATTGATCTGGTAGAGTCATAATAAAATCGTGAATACCAGCCAGCTTTGCAGCTCTCATTATTTCTTCTATAGTAGATTGAAGTTTACCATATATGATGTTTGCTAAAATAGTATCATGAAATAACAATGGGTCTTGAGGTATTACAGATATTTGTTGCCTCAAAGAACTCTGTGTAACTTCTGATACTATTTGATTATCAATCTGTATATTACCTTTTTTAACATCAAATAGCCTTAGAATTAAGTTTATAAAAGTAGATTTACCACCTCCAGAATAACCAACTAGACCTACCTTTTCGCAAGGATTAATGGTAACTGAAAAATCTTGAAATAATGACTCCTGACCTTCATAAGAAAAAGAAACATTATTAAACGTTATTCTTCCGCTTAATAAATTTAATTCTTTAGCATTTTTCTTATCTTGAATTTCTGGTACGGTAGTCAAGATTGGCAATGCATCTGAAACTTTGCCGAAATGAGTAGAAAATTGGGTAAGATTCCTAGTTAGATGGTTAAGAAACTCTATAATCGATATATTAATTCCAAGTACAAGAGCAATATCTCCTATTGCGATTTTGTTAAATTGATAATCATGAATTAAAAAGTACAAGTTTACTGCTTGGAGTATATCAAATGAATAGCCATATATAAACCAAAGCCAAAAGTATGTCCATTGTAATTTTCTCTCTGCAATAGTTCTTTTCTTACATATTTGAAAAAATTTGTGTCTCTCATGTGCTTGCTGAGAAAATAACCTTACTGATATAACATTTAAAATACTATCTGCTATACTAGCTATTACTTGTGAATTTTGTTTAGAGTAATTATCAGCTAATTCAGTAAGTACACGAAAGCTGAAAATCGAGACTAAAATAAAAATGCTTACCCAAGTGAATGTAGCGATTGCAAACTTTATGTTTACTAATGATAAGGTATAAATAGCTAAGACTAATGCTATACTGTAACCGAAAAAACAATCTATAAGCAATCTTATTAACTCTATCACACTATCCATTAAGCTACTGACCTTATGTACTAAGCTTCCAGATAAATTGTTCTGATAATAGGAATGGTCTTGTTGGAGTAGCCTACAAAAAGATATATCAGCTATTTTTTGACGCATTAAGGTAAACATTCGAATGTCAACAAAATAGCCATAGAATCTAAAAGCAGTAGTGATAAGTAATGCCATACCAAGATAAGCGCTTACAGGTAATAAAAGATTCTCAATTACATTACCTTCCTGATATTTTACAGCTGTATCTAGAATATTTTTTACTAAATACTTTCTAAAAGACAAATCAACAGCTACCACCAGGGCAACTAAAGACATTATAAGTACATTAAGTTTGAATTTAGATACTATATTCAAGATGAACATCAATACACATTTGAAGCTATCAACTCTACTTCTGTTCATTTATAATGCTAGCTCCACTACGTTGACTTTTTTATTGAGAAATACAAGTAGTGAAAACCATAAATTTTTGTATATTTTTCCTGAGATGTCTCCAGCATCATGTAGTGCTGACGCTTGATTCAGAATAAGTAGCTTATATAAATCTCGCTTAGCCTTAGTAGTGTCGATCTCAGAAATATTTGTAGTTGTATCTGTAATAAAGACTAACCAGCTCTTAATAAGTTCTTCCATGTTTTTTGCTTTTATACTTTCCTGGTAGCCAAATAATGACAAGTATTCTCTCAGTATAGATTCTGTTAACTTACCACAATTGAGTATACCAAAAACTGAAGGCTGAGGTTTTGGCACAAAGGGAAGGTCTTGATCTTTTACAATCCACCTTGTTACATAAGCAAATCTATCTTTAGCATCTGTATTCTTATCACTACCATGCCATAACCGTGAATCAAAAACTATCGCATCTCCTGCTGAAATAGGTAGTGACTTAATTTTGTAATTTTCTCGGTTGTTTGAGTACTGATCAAAAAAATATGGGTACCAAAAATCAACTAAAGGCTGTATTTCCCATTTATGACTGTTTTCTATAATTTTTAGTGCACCTGAAGTTTCACTGACATTATTCAAAGCTAACCAAACGGAAAAGTGGTAAGGATCATTGAAACTATAGGAGATGTCTTGATGGAAGGGAACTGCATCTATTAAATCAGCAGTTTTACATATAACATTTGATTTTTTCTGCAGTATCTGACACTGAAGTGATTTTTCAAGGTAATTTTTAATAATTTTATCTAATGCTTGAGAGATAATTCTAGTTACTTGAGATGACGTGCCCCATCTGCCGGTACAGTTTAAGTAGTCAGAAGTTGAAACACTTAGTTCTTGGGATAGCTTTGATATCTTATTTGTTATGTCACTTAAAGACTGAGTTATTAGCTCTAAAGGAACCAGATTTTTGATAATAAAAAAACCATTTTTTTGTAATGTTTCCATATGATTAACACCTGACATCAATAACTGATAAGTAATCTGTTAAAGGTATAACAGCAAAAATTTTGAATCCTTTTACTTGTTTGAGTATTTTTTCCCAATCGCTTAATGTTCTTAGTTTACCTCCTGTTTCAACCATTACATTAATATCTACAGAGCCTCCAGCTGGAGAGCGGTAATCTAAAATAGTTTCTATCAATAAAATACGAGATATTCCTTTGACCAATTTTAAATAAGATAATACTTTATCATCATCATAATGCTGTAGAAAGCGGCAAAAGACACCTAATTCATAATTTGTAACTGATAGTTCTTCCTGAGTTATAAGTTTGACTTTTAAATTTTCTACTAACTGTCTTGGTACTTTATGTTCGTTATATAGGCCTATAGAACCTTTATTGTGTATATCAGAATAAGCAAGAAATAAAGAGTGTACACCAAATAGCAATATATTCTTAGCATCATCTATATTAATTCTAGAATTAAACTCTTTAGTATCAAACCTAGAATATCCTAGCAATGCTTGGTAAAATGCTATTTTCTTATCTTCTGATGCTTCTCTTTCCTTAAAAGATTCAAATGAAGAGATAGACTTCTGTTTTAGTATATCGGCCATCTTTAACCAATTCTTTTCAGCGGCAACTCTTGCCCACATCGTTGCTGCTTTTGGCAAAAATGGTATTTCCTTAAAACACTTACCTTTTGATGATAGTTGCCATAAGTCCTTGTCCTTATCGTAATCAATAAACCCTATTTCCCACAACGCCCTTAACAGCCTTTCTAGATTTGGTACGATAATGTTTAACTTTTTAGATAAAACTGGCGTAGTTGCAGGTAAAATATTTAACAAATCAAGTTCAATAGCAACGCTTGTTAGGTAAGTTTTCCAAAAGGCTGAAAGTTCTGCAGAAATCCTATGCACTTGAGATTCTTTACCTAAATCAAAAATACTAAACTTTACATTTCCGGTAATATCGATTTGTCCTAACACGCCTTCAAAAGTTTCAACTTTTGCCATCCCATTATAAAATGCTTCTACCATTTTAAATCTCTGCTGGTAAACAGGATCACCATTAATATCTATATGAAACCAACCATGTTGATCTTCTGCAATAGAATACCCTTTATGAAAAACATTAAGTTTTTTATACCATTTATTATGTACTAACTTTCCATGATGATTAATATGTGTAGCTTTACTATCCTTATAGACTACAGCGATACCATCCTTAAAATCTCCAACATAATCATATTCCTCCTGATAAATTCTGTTGCCATTTAAATTAATATGAAAACATTTATCATGTCTTCTAACTACACAAGCATCTTCCTGATAATTTCCAATCCATTGATAAGACTGTTTGTATACTCTACATCCAGATGGATCAATATGGTAACACCCTGTATCATCTTCTACGGCTGCTCTATTAAAGTAGAATCCAAAAGTTTTCAGAAATCTATTATGATAAACTGCTTCTCCTCTTACATTGATATGATAAGCACCTGTCTGATCATAAACCGGTGCAAGACCGGGCTCATGAAATTTACCAACCTTTATAAACCTATTTTCATATAAAGGATTTCCTAGTAACTCGTGAAAGCTCTCACACGGTGAAATTTTAATAGATTTAAAATTATCTTTGATTAATTGATCAAAGGTTTTCTCATGTTGCATGTTTTGCATAATTTGTAATTTAAATAATTCTTTTGTAAGCTTAGGTACTCACTACTCTGCCATATTTCCTCGAGTTTAACCTCATTAACATTACCAAAATTTCCTAATGTCTTACGGAGTTCATCTGGAGCACAGCAAGGACTAAACTTTCCTTCATTGTTTATCCATGCTTCTTTACCTAAAAATGGGCATTGACCACCTGGAGCCAAATCCTTAATACCTTCTTGAGAAAGGATTGTAAAATTTTCTAATTTTATCTTTTTACCATTTGGCAATAGCATATTATCTCTAAGCTCATATAACCTTCTTACCTCTGTATTCCATCTACTAATTGCTAATTCATCTCTTCTCATAGATAGATCCTTAATTTCCTCAAAATGTGCCCAAAGATGATGTCCTTTGACTCTATCTATGCCGTTCTTTATGGCCATCTTAACTATGTCATAGAGTTCATGTAAATTACTTTCCAAAAATGTTAATTGTAAAGTAACGGTACACCTTTCACCTGTATCGCTAAAGTATTTATCTCTAACTTCAAGGAAAGTTTTTAAATTTTCTGTCACTACTTCCCATTTTGAACCTTTCATGATTCTTTCATGAGTTTCTTTAGTTGCCCCATTCCAGGAAATCTTAACATCAGATAAGATTGGTACCAATAGTTCAGCCCATTTTCTAGCTCCTTTAATAGGAAAAGAACCATTGGTTGTGAGGTTAAGCTTAAGGCTGAACTCATGGCACAAATTGATTATTTCATCAAAGCTTTTATACATTAAAGGCTCACCCATAGTAGAAGGAATGATTTCCCTTAAAGGTGTTCCAGCTGCTTCCTTAATTACTTTTCTGATAGTTTCTATCGACAGTATCTTAGGTTTTATTCCTTTAGCTTTCTTTTCTTCTTTAACTTTGCTGTATGGTGAAAAACATTCGCACATTATACAAGCAAAATTGCAGTAATCTGGATTAGTATCAAAAGTAATTCTCCAAGGACCTGGTTTCACAGCTACTGATTTGCCTTTCTTTTCAATAACATTGCAGTAAATCTTGTTAAGTTTCTCAGTATGCTCACTTATAGAAGGTATATTTCCATTTTCAGTATAAGGATAGCCTTTTTGGGTAAGTTTATTATATAACTCCTGATCTGTAGATAGGACTTGCATTTTTTCTGACAAACTACTTGCATCTCTGTGCTTAAATAATAGTCCATCTCTTACATATTCTGCCATTCCACCATAATCGGCTGTTATAACTGGTATTCTAAGTTGCTGTGCTTCATGTATTACTAACGGTGAATTTTCACCCCAAATTGAAGGAACGACTATTGCATCAACTTTATTAAATACGTCAGTAACTATATTCTTGTTATCGTAACTTCCCATCCACTCTATTCTTTCTTTAACAACAGGTGAAAACTGATCGGAAATCGCCTTTAAAGCTTTAGTTTCTTCTCTTGCTGTTCCCCAAATTCTAAGTTTTGCTTTAGATGATAAGTGAGAAAAAGCTTTCAATAATAGATCAACACCTTTCTCGGGAGTATGAGTACCAATATAACCGAAAATAAACTCTTTTTCTTGTGCTCTATTTCTATTCTTAAGACGATTGAGATCAAAACCATAATCAAGGTAAGAAATTTTGTTTATCGGAACATTAAAATCCTGAGTAAATTTATCCATTAAGAATTTCGATGGGGAAATAAAGTAATCTATATAGTCTATTATTTTCCTTGTGTGCTTCATTCTAGTTGCAACCCATTGTTCCCAATAATTCATGTCTAAATTCAGGAGTTCTTCATCTCCTGTAAAATATCCCTTGTAACATTGGGTTGCACATTTTTGGTCCTTTTGTCCATCACAAAGCCGTAACAGATCTTCAGAATTGCGTTGAATAAACCTTCCTCTTGGACACATTAACCAAAAGTCATGTAGCGTAAAAATTGTAGGTATATTTTCTTTAAAAGCAATTTTTGGTAAAGTAATTGATAGATGATTAAGATGACCAAAATGTATAAGATCTGGCTGAAAGTTATCTATTACTCTTTTAAATTGTCTATCTACTTCTTCATTGATAAATTTGTAACGATATTTAGCTGTGGGTATATTAATTAAATGCAGTAAGATTCTGGAATCACTACGATCTAGGACTGTAGTGTAATAAAAATCAGGTAAAAAGCTATTTTCATACCTAGTAAATACTTGTACCTCATTGTTATTTGCTAGTTCATGGGCAAGAGTTTGGCTGTAAACCTCTGAACCAGCACTATAATAAGGAGGGTAACCATGAATAACTTTTAATATTTTCATATATTACCATATCTATATTGTTAGGATATTCTTGTGTATTGTTTTGTAGACTTTTTATAAATTTACTTAATCCTACTTCTAATGAATGTTTTGGAGACCAACCAAGTAGCTCTTTAGCTCTAGTAAAATCACCATAGAACTTAGTTACATCAAAATTTCTTGGAGGATAAAAATCAATTCTAGAATCACTTTTCGTGACTTTTAATATTGTTTTTGCTAAGTTTTCTAAGGTACATGGGCTATTAGTAGTAAGATGAATAGCAGGAAGAGAAGATTTTTCACTTTGTAAATATTTTACAGTTAAGCATATACCCTCTATAACATCATCCAAGTAGGTAAAATCAAAAACACATTCTTTACCTTCTATTTTAATTGGATCACCTCTTAATGCATTAATACAGAGTGCGGGAATTACTCTACTGTTATGATCTAGTAAACCACCATATACATTTGAAAAGCGTAATATTGTTACATTAAAATCTTTTAAACTTGTTATTTGTTCCTCAATAAATGCTTTACCTTTGGCATAATTATTTATTGGATCGATACTAGCAGATTCTGTAACCGGCAGTTCCTTCTGCTCTCCATAGACTTCCCTACTACTTGCATATATAAACCATGGCTTATTTGAAAGTGACTTACATAACCCTAAAAACTCCATTGTACCATCAACATTAATTTTTTTACATAGTTCAGGATAAAGTTCACCATGTATAACTCGAGAAATTGCAGCCAGGTGAATAATTCCTGTACACTTAGCAAGTAGTGGTACTACATCTTCTGAAAAAAAACTGAGTGGATTATCGCGAAACCTAATATCGCAGCTTATTACTTCATGGCCTTGGTTTTCTAACTTTTTCACCAAGGTCGACCCTATCAAACCTGCAGCACCTGTTATTAATATCCCCATGTATACCCTCTACTACAACTAGGAAAATTTGTCGTACCAATTATCTTACAAGTAAGAATCAAAAGGTATTATAAAACCAGTATAAAACAAATGTCAACTTAAATTAATGAATAAAAAAATTTAGTTATGAAAGAAGAATTGGCTGCCTTCTTTCTTGAAAATAGTGTTCGGCTTTAATCAAATCCTCTTTATTATTTACTCCCATTGCTTCTCTTTCATCAGAAACTACATAACCTACACTCAAGTTATTGTTTGCTGCAATGGGTACTATATCATTAAGACAATATTCATTGGTCGAATTATTAAATTTTATTTCTTTTACTAAGGTAAAAAGATCTTTAGCATATGAAACTATTATTCCAGAGTTTGCAAGAAGCATTTTATCGCCATTTTTTAGGATTTTTTGAACATTTCCGTAATTATCAATTACTAACCTTCCATATTGTTCATCTTGACTATTGAATCCAAGAAGAACTAAATTATTATACTTTAGACAATCAGTCATCTTCATAACTGTATCACTAGATATAAATGGAGTGTCCCCATACTGTATTAAAACCATATCTTGATCAGATAACTTCTCCAGATTTTCTAGGGCAATTTTAACTGCAGTGCCAGTACCTGTAATATCTTCTTGAACTATTAGTTTTATATTGTATTGATCGATTATACTTTTTAGGGTATCAAACCTTTGTAAATCTTTTAGAAGAGACTCATTAACAACAATTGATAAGCTTTTTAGACTCAGCGATTTTGCATTAGAAATTATATGCTCTAAAAGAGTAAGATTTCCCACTTGGTGCAACGCTTTTGAATATTCAGAATTCATTCTACTGCTCTTTCCTGCTGCTAATATTATCAAAGTTTTACTCATACATAACTCAGGAATTAATTAGGTAGTAAGTTAGTTTATAATTAGTAAGATGTAAAGCCCACTGTAATTTTTTAAGTGATCCAGATCTTGGCACCCTCATTAGAGTTTCATTTAAGAAAGCTATAACTTCAAACTCTTTACTCGATTTTCTACGCTGACATCTTGTAAACTCTGATCTGGACTTTTTAATATTTCTAATAATCTACTTGCAAGGTTTGAGTGTTTATTGATTACTGCAACCTGGACTAATGACTTGTCTTGATCATTACGAGCATTTGTTACAGCTACGCGCTCATCGGGTTTTATTGCTTTCAGCTTACTGATAATTTCAACATTACCATTTTTTGCATTCTCAAATAGCTCTTCTACTAATTTCAATAGGTTAGTAATATTCTGGTCTCGAGAAAGATCAAGTGGTGTTTTACCTTCTTTATTCTTGATGTTATAAATTGCACCATGTTTTAACAAAGACTTTACAGCTTCAAAAAAGCTATTTTCAGTAGCAACATGCAACGATGTAGTGCCTTTAACTATTGTTTTAGCATTAATAAAATCACTCAATTTATTGTGGCTTACACGTTGTAACAAAGCTTCAATAATTTCTTTGTGACCTTTGGAAGCAGCAGTGTGTAATGGTGTATTACCTTTGTTAGTAACTTTAGTAGCATCAGCTCCATTTGCTAGCAAGATATTTACAACTTTTATGTGCCCATTATTAACAGCATAATGTAATGGCGTTCTTCCATCCACGTTCTTCGAATCAATGATTGCTCCATCTCTAATGGAACTCTCAATTCCTAAATAATTATTATCTTCTATAGCCTTAAATAACTTCTCAACCAATTTTAGTAATTTTATTACTTCTGGGTTTCCTCTTCTTTCTGCAAAGTGTAATGGTAAAACATATCTACCTCCTTCAGCTCTAGCATTAAAGTATGCTCCTCTCATAAGTAGAGACCTAACTATATCTAAATTACCAATTTGTGCCCCTAAGTGTAAAGGTGTAGCATTTTTATCCATTTTTGCATTAACATCTGCTCCACTTATAATAAGGGTTTTGACTACCTTAGGATGACCATATTGAGCTGCAAGATGTAGGGCTGTGCCTTTATTTTGATTTTCTTTTACATTTACATCAGCACCATGTTTCAATAGAATGGTTGCTATCTGATCATAACCTTTTTCTGCTGCAAAATGTAAAGGAGTCCAATTTGTGTGATCTAGAGCATTAATATCTGCTTCCTTTTCTAAGAGCAATTCAACCACCTCTAAATGATCATGGTCTACTGCAAAGTGTAGAGGTGTAGTACTTTTAACTGTTTTAGCATTAATGTCTGCTCCTTTATCAAGCAAAGATTTAGCAACTTCTAAATTACCATCATATGCTGCACAATGTAGAGGAGTCCAACTTCTGTTATCTAGAGCATTAATATCTGCTCCATTTTCAATCAAGAAATTCATTATTTCCAAGTGATTATGTTCTGCTGCTAAATGTAGAGCTCTTCTACCATCATCCATCTTTGCATTTATATTTGCTCCTTTTGCAATTAAGCTCTCTACTATTTTTAAAGAAAAACCATTATATGCTGCATTATGTAAAGGAGTCCAATTCTGATCATCCACGGTGTTAATGTTTGCTCCATTTTTAATTAAAAAATCACTCACCTCGAAATGACTTTGCTGCATTGCTAGATGTAAAGGTGTAAAACCTTCGTTTTTTTTAGCATTAACATTGGCTTTTTTCTCTATTAGTAACTTCACTACTTCTAAGTGACCATTCTGAGATCCTATATGTAAAGCTGTGGAATTATCGTGGTCCTTAGCATTAACATCAATTCCCTTTACGAGAAGAAGAGACTTAACTACTCCAAAGTGATTACGTTCTGCTGCTAAATGTAGAGGTGTAAGATTCTCATAATCCTTAGCATTAACATTAGATTTTGCTTTTAGTAAAATGTCTACTAACTCTAAAAAGCCATTTTGAGACGCTAAATGTAGAGGTGTAATCTTATCATCTGTTTTTGCATTAACGTTTGCTCCCGCTTCAAGCAGAACTTTAACTATATCTAACCTACCAGTTTGTGTTCCCAGATGTAAGGGTGTAATGTTTGCATCAACTTTACGATTACCTATGCCTGAAGATCCAGCGTTAATGTCAGACCCTTGTGAAATAAGAGCTTTAACTACTTCGAGGTTACCATTTTGTACTGCAGAATGCAAAGGTCTTGCTCGATCATTATTTACAGCATTAACATCTAATCCCTTTTCAATAAAAACATTTACTATATCTAGATGACCATTCTCTGCTGCTAGGTGTAAAGGTGTATTAAGTTTATCTGTTTTAGTACTAAAATCTGCTCCATTTGCAATCAAGGTGTTGACTATATCTAAATATCCTTGCTGGGATGCAAAACTTAAAGGTGTAAAGCCTAGAATGGCCCTATGGTTTACATCTGCTCCATGAGCAATAAGAAAGTTAACCATCTCTAAGTGATTTTTTGCAATTGCAAAATACAGTGGCGTAAAGCCATCGTACTTAATCTCTGAGTTAATATCTAAACCCTCTCCTAATAAAGTGTTGACTAAATCCAACTGACCATTTCCTGCTGCTAAATGTAGTGGTGTAAGACTAAGATGTTTCTGAGTTTCATAATTTTCATTTAAAAACTCTACAAAAAATTGTAGCTGATCCAGATTATTAGATATTCTATTAGTAAACATAAAGGCCTCGCATGAAGAATTTGTGTAAAATATAGTATCTACAAGTTTTTAAGCAAGATAAATCTTCTTCTTAAAAAAGATACTGTGATCTAATCTGTGTGCTTATAACTTTTTTATTTGATCATGAGTGATCAGCTGTCTCAGCTGCAATAGAGACACCTGCCTTAAGTAGTTACATCAATTTTCTCTGTTTTTTTGCCCTTTTTTTTCGCTGATGATGATGTCTTCATTCTTCTCAGTAGCCAACATTCTTTTTAAAGTATAATCGTTACGTGCACCAAGGAACTTAGAAAGAACAATAGGAAATCCACTTAAAAAGCATTAATAATTATACATAATTCTAATGATCTTCATGAAAGGGCTTAGAATAGAATTTAATAGACAATCTGATTTTAATTGATATTAAACTGATCAGACTGAGAGTTGAAAATATGGCAATAATTCTTTTAGACAAAAAAACTATAAATCGTATAGCAGCAGGAGAGGTAATAGAGAGGCCAGCAAGTGTAGTAAAGGAATTAGTAGAAAATGCAATAGATGCTGGAAGTTCAGAGATAGAGATCAAGATAGAAAGTGGTGGGCGTAATCTTATAACTGTAACAGATAATGGAAATGGAATAGAAAAGGAAGATTTGGAACTTGCGTTTATGCGCCACGCTACTTCAAAATTAAGCGATAGTGAGTTAATAGAAATCAAGCACCTTGGGTTTAGAGGAGAAGCTTTGCCTTCAATTGCAGCAGTAAGTAGAATGAACTTATCGTCTAAGGCAAGTGGAGCAAAGGAAGCATGGTCTATAAGTTATGAAGGAGGAGAAAAAATAGGAGAGGTTATCCCTTGTTCTTTGCTACAGGGTACATATATTGAAGTTCGTGACTTATTTTTTGCCACTCCAAATAGACTAAAATTTCTAAAAACTGAAAGAGCAGAAACACAAAGCATTGTTGAAATTGTAAATAACTTAGCAATGATTAACTACAATATTGGGTTTACTCTCACTTCCAGTAATAAAAAGCTCTTAAAATATGCTAAACAAACTTCATTCTTTAACAGACTATGTGAAACAGAAGAAGAATTTCAGAGCAATTCGCTGGAAGTTAAAGAGGAAGAAGACGGCATCAAACTTACGGGACACATCTGTAAACCAACTATTAGTCGTGGCAATTCAACTCAAATCTATACGTTTGTTAATGGAAGGCCAATAAAAGACAATTTACTTGTTGGTGCAATTCGATATGCATATCAAGATTTTATTCCAACTGGAAAGTATCCTTTTGCAGTGCTGCAGTTAGAAATACCGTACGACCAAGTAGATGTAAATGTGCATCCAAATAAATCAGAAGTAAGATTTCAGAATAAAAGGTTAATATATGAAATAGTGAGAAGAGGGATAATAAAAGCATTATCGACTAGGTTCGCAGCAAGTGATGTTGAGTCTCAAAGTATTGAAGAGTTTGATAGCCAAGAGCAGGTTAACAGTAAAGAGGAAAAAAATCAAAAAGAGTTTTATGAAAAGAGACCAAGTCTTTTAGAAAATCGTCTAATGAAAGAATTCAATGCACCAGATGAAAGAAGGCAAAGCTTACCAGAAACGTTTAAGTATGGAGAATCTCCACCCCAAAAGGGAGCGATGGTTCTAGAAAGGGAGCAAATTGATTTAATAGAGGATCATCCTCTAGGGTATGCACGCTGTCAGGTCCACAGTACTTACATTATTGCTGAGGCTAAAGGCAAATTAATTATAGTAGATCAGCACGCAGCTCATGAGAGATTGATATACGAGTGCTTAAAGCAAAAATCAAGCATAAAAAGACAAAAACTTCTTCTTCCTGAAATAGTTGAGATTAAAAACCAAGCAGGGATGGAGATGGTTGAAACTTATAAAGATAAGCTTTTTGAAATGGGTTTTGGTATTGAAATAGAATCAGAAGATAAAGTAAGGGTGAAAGAAATACCTGCAATCTTGGGAACAATAGATATAAAGGAGATGCTAGTTGATATAGTAGATAAGTTAATGGAAATGGAAGATACGGTGCCAATAGAGGATAAGGTGAATAAAATATCAGCCACAATTGCTTGCCATGGAGCAGGAAGAAAAATGAAATTGGAAGAGATGAATGAGATACTAAGACAAATTGAGAAAACTCCATATTCTGACCACGGAAAGCTAACTTATATAGAAATGAAACTAAGTGATATAGAAAAATTATTTGAAAGGAGATGAGTTCAGTTTGTCAAAAAGGTTACCAATTAGGTATACGTAACGGCTCTTCTGATTATGAGGCGTAAAATGTGAAAAAAGAGAATAATTGTTCTAACTTTTTAGATTACAAAGTAATAGGACAGGAAGTAAGAAATCGTAGATTAGCAAAGGGATATACTCAAAAAGATTTAGCAAAAAAAACCGGCACAACATATCAGGTAATACTGCAATATGAAAAAGGAACACGCAGAATTTCAATTAAGAAGTTATATGAATTAGCAGAAGCATTATCAACAACTGCTAGAGATCTAGCTTGCGGACAAGAAGTATCAAATGAGGAAAGGTATGAAGAAGAAGAGGTATTAAATCTAGTAAGAAGACATAAAGAGATTAAGGACCAAGAATTACGTGAAACGTTTTACTTATTAACCAAATTCATCCGTATTAGTGAGGAAAGAAGTGGAAAAGCGGTAAAAATAGAAGTAGCAAAGGGTTTGGTTAAGGAAGGAGTTTCTGCTCATGTTATCTCTCAAACGACCAGTTTATCTATTGATGAATATGATAATGATGAGAAAAAAATTTCTATTCCGTATAAAGTAGGTCAAAGAATAAAAGAATGGAGATTGATACGAGGATACACTCAAGAAGATTTAGCAAGCAAAGTGGGCGTAATAAATCAAAGAATATATGAATATGAACAAGGACGGTCTGCTGTTTCACTTGAAATGTTAGATGAAATAGCAAAGGTACTATTAATTAATATTACAGATCTGCTTCCAGAAACAACAGAAAATGAGAATAGTGAAGCAGAGCTATCAAGGTTAATAGAAGAATATAAAAAGATTAAAAGCCAAGAACTACGTCATGTACTAATAAAATCTCTGTTTGAAAGCATACAAATTTGCAAAGAGAAAGTGAAGAAAGTAGAAAAGATGAAAATTGCAAAGAATTTAGTTAAAGAAGGGATTTCTATCAATATTATTTTAAAAACAGTAGGCATCTCTTTGGACAAAATTCAACAAGTTTAAAATAAAAAAATCAGCATCTATTAACATCTTTACTTTTTGATGAAAAAATAAGTAAAAAAGATTTAAAAATTGATTTGACTTCACTCAAAAGCTATGGCTTTATGCCAATGCTGATAAAAAACAGCAGTAAATATCTAAAAAAAGTTTGTTGTTAGTGAAGGGTAATTTTTATGAAAAATAAGGAAAATAGTAAAGATCGTAGAGAAGAAATAGAATTCAGAGCATTAGAAAGCAACGGTAAAGCACTACTTGATCGTGAAGTAATAGAAACGTTTCTAAGTGCAGTGCATGACAGGGAAGAAGCTCGAATTATTGCTAGAAAGCTAATAGATAGTTTTGGAATAGGAGGAGTTTTAGGCCAGGAAATAGATGACTTGAAAACTATAGAAGGGATAACTGATTCTACAGTAGCAGTAATTTTATGTCTAAAGGAAGCTGCAAAGAGAGTACCAAGAGAAGAGTTAAAGAAAGGACCTGTAATGGATAACTTGGAAACCATAGTAAAATATTTAAGGGTGAGTATTGGTTATTCAGAGGAGGAAAAGATGAAAATAATATATTTTGATCAAAAGTGCCGTTTAAAGGGGGAAGAAGTGTTCACTGGTACAGTGGATAAGGTACCTTTTTACATAAGAGAAGTAACAAGAAAGGCATTAATAAGAAAAGCGATGTCAATAATAATATCGCATAACCACCCAGAAGGAAGGTTAAAGCCATCTGATGAGGATGAAGCTGTAACTAAAGACTTGGCTAAAGCTTGTCAGACTATAGGGATTAGGTTAATGGATCACATTATCATCACAAGTGTTGGGTATTTTAGCTTTAAAGAGCAAGGACTGTTATAAAGCAGATGTTTGAAGATTTTCATGAGTTGTTTAACTATTTGAATGAAGAAAGTATTTGCAAATACATTAATCATTATTTATAATTAATGAAAAAGTATATATTGAATTAATAATAAAGTAATAAAGTCGGTTGTAGATTTAGTAAAGTATATTTAATAGCGGAGGCTAATATGGTTAATAAAATAATTGTACCTTTTGATGATCAAGAAGGGGGTGTTTACGAATTAAACGTTGATCTTGATAGATTATCAAAAGGTGAGATGTTAAATGCGATTATAGGAATTGGTCGTACTAAGGAGCAATCCACCTTTGTAAGCAAAATTAATAAGGCTAAAAAGCCTGAAGAAATAGCACCTTTCCCTGGTAGAGAAGTTCGCGAAAACCAAATCAACTATGGGAAAGGATTTGACTATGTTTATGGCACAAAACCTGTAAGTGATCAAGAAGATAAAAATCCATTTGCTTCAGCTTTGAAAAAAATAAAGCCGAGTGCAGGTGAAAGTGAAACTTTGAGCTGGTTTAAAAGTGAAGTGGTAGAGGCAAAGAATGTAAATGAATTGCACAAAGTTATAGACAAAGTACTAGCTTCTGGAGGAAGGCTAAATGCATGTAATGATGGAGAGTGGAGCTTTGCAGAATATATAGTATTAGGTACACATTTTCATAAATTAGAAAAAAGTGATCGAAAAAAGCTAATACGCAAATTAATGCTAAGCGGCGCAGAGTTTCATGATACTTTATTGGAGAATAAATTGATAGGTGAAATCTATAATGAGCTACAACCAGAAGTTCAGCCACAGATAGATGAGAGACTAGAAGAACTAGAGAAAGCTGGCGAAAGTGCTGTGCAAGAAGGAGAATTAATAGATGTTGAGATAGATAATACAACATCGTATATAGAATTTTCCGAAGATAGCAAAATAGAAGTAACCAAAATACTGGAAGCAAATAGAGAGTTAAGAAGTAATATTTTAAAAATAGGCAATGATGCAGTTGAGATCAGAAGGGAGGAAGGAGGTGTAAGAAATTACGTTGATGTATCAGATGGTAGCTCTGTTGTGTTAGAAATTCCTACAAGCGCTGGTAAACTAAATATTATATTGTACCATGATGTAAAAAAATATGATCAAGTACAAGTAAGAGTAGAAAACAAGGAAATGTGGGCTAAACTACAACAAAGAGGGGAAGAAATTGGAAAAAATTGTCTTTTTGCTGGAGTAAAACTTAAAGAAGCAGTAGAAAAGGGAAGTTTTATGAGATGTGGCATATGGAATAGCAAGCAGCTTATGAAGGAGGTTGATAGCCCAAGTGAAAAATTGTCTTCATGGGTAGATAAAGTACGTGAAAATAGTAAAGAAACTTTTAGGGGGCTTTAATTCATTTATTTTAAGGTTCCAGAGTCTACCATTATATCTGAGCTATAGTAGAAAATATTATATGTATGGTTCTTTGTATGAAAAAAAGTCTAGACTGTGAGGTAGGGCAAAAAGTGAAAAGCTGGAGGTTAGAGAGAGGGTATACTCAAAAGGATTTAGCGGAGAAGGTTGGTGTAAAGTACTGGGCAATACTGCAATATGAAAAAGGGAGTCGTAAAATTCCAATTAAGAAGTTATATGCTATAGCAAAAGCATTATCAGTAAATGTTAAAGGTCTAGTTTGTGGAGAGACACTACCAAATGAAAAAAGATATTTTGAAGATGAAGAAATATTAAATTTAATAAAGGGTTATAAAGATAAAGAATTAAGCGAGGTATTTTATTTATTAACCAAATTTATTCGTTTGAGTGAGGAAAGAAGCAGAAAAGCGGTAAAAATAGAAGTAGCAAGGGGTTTGATGAAAGTAGGAGTTTCTGCTCATGTTATCTCTCGAACAACTAACTTATCTATTGGTGAGTATGAGGAAAACAAAATTCCGGTTCCATACAAAGTAGGGCAAAGGATAAAAGAGTGGAGATTGATACGAGGATATACACAAAAAGATTTAGCGAATAAAGTTGGCATAACAAATCAAGGAATATACGAGTATGAACAAGGGAGAGCTGCTGTTTCACTTGAAATGTTAGATGAAATAGCAAAGGTATTATCAATCAGTATCATAGATCTACTTCCCGAATCAGATGAGGATAGTGAAGCGGAAGAAAAGCTATCAAACTTGATAGAAGAATACAAAAAGATTGAGAGTCAGGAATTACGCGATATGCTAATCAAGTCTTTATTTGAAGGTATACATGTTTGTAGAGGAAAGGTTAGAGAGGAAAAGAAGATTGAAGTTGCAAGGAATTTAGTGAAAGAAGGAATTTCTGTTGATATTATCTTGCAAACGACAGGCTTATCAAATTATATGATTGAGAAATTTTTGTGATTTCATAAAAACTTAGCCAATAGTGGATTTTTTGTGATAGAATATATGTTTGCTTCTGTAGGAAAAACAGCTTTTAGAGGATTTATCTATGATAATTCAGAGCATATTGGCTCAGTAAGCTACGAGCTAGGGAAAAAAATAGAAGATTGTAGGATAGTACAAGGGTATACTCAGGCAAAATTAGCAAGCAAAATTGGTTTAACACATAAGGAAATACATAACTTTGAACTAGGGTGCAAGGCTATTACAATCAAAGAATCGTATATAATAGCAGAAGCATTGTCAGTCAATGTTGTAGATCTACTTCCAGGACCAACAGTACTAAGAGAAAACGGTTGGTATGAAGATGAGGATAAAGAAATAGTCTATCTAACAAAAATACATAGAGAAATTAAGGATCAGGAATTACGCAAGAAGCTGTATCCATTAGTAAGGTTTGTATATATTAGCGAGAAAATTAGTCAAGAAGAAGCAAAAATAGAAGTAGCAAAGAATCTAGTGAAAGAAGGAGTTTCAGTTGATATTATTTCCCAAGTGACTCGCTTATCTACTTATGAGTATGATGATATAGAGAAAGAAATTTGTACTGATTCTATACTCTACAAAGTGGGGAAAAGGATAAAAGAGCAGAGATTAATACGGGAATACACTCAGGAGGACTTGGCAAATAAAATCGGTTCAACACCTAAAGAAATACACGACTATGAACGAGGATATACAGACATTCCAATTGAAATATTATATAAGATAGCAAAGACATTATCAGTTAACATTAAAGCTCTTGGACTAACAGAATATGAAAATGAGCCAGTTTTGAGATTTGTAGGTAAATGCGAAAAAATTGAGGATCAAGAATTACTGGATACGGTAGCCAGATCTTTATCTGAAGGAATGCAAACTGGTAAAGAAAAGGTTAAAAAAGCAGAGAAAATCAAGATTGCAAAAGATCTAGTTAAGGAAGGTGTTGCTATTGATATTATTGTGCGAGCAAGTGGCCTAACTGCTGATGAGTGTGAAAATTGAATTGTGTTAAAGATGGTTGGGAGTGTTAAATAATATATTAAGATATAAGCAAAAATAGTTATATATTTAACACTTCTGTGCAGAATTTTTCTATCATTTTCTGATTGTCCTCTATCATTGCCTCTGCCTCTTGCTGAAGAGATTTGATATTTTTTGATGTAATATTATCCATGTCAGGTGATGCTATTTTTAGCTGTGACTGTATTCTTAAATATCTACTACCTATAACTTGATCCAGCTGATAATTTACTGCATCTAAACTTGAAGCAAACATCACATTCAGTAGTGGCTTGATCCATCCTATTTTTCCAAATCTCTTTGAATAGGCATACTCTATACTTCTATCTGTTCTTCCAGTACCTATCGATAACAGTAGAATATCATCATTTGGAAATAACCTCTTACCACTTGCATATGCACAAGCCGCTGGATTATTGGCAAACACCCCGCCATCCACTAATACTCTGTTTATCTGGTTAATTTTTAGATGTTTTGGTATGAAATAAGTAGGTGCAGCCGTTGCAGCTCTGAGTGCATCTTTTAGCCTGATAAAATTTCTATCTTCTCTCCAGTTCTTAAAAAGAAAGGATAGTTGTTGTTAATATCATAACTTGTAATCAACACCTTACTTAAAGTGTTTTTGAGAATATCGTCACCAAAATACTTGTCCAATATCAACTCGATGTTTTCGTATGGGTATTGTGCGCAGTTAAACCAAGATAATATTGATCGCCTGAAGAATGAAGATTTGAAAATATATGATCCATATCTCTGGTAGAGCTCAACCAAATCATTTGCAGAGTATTGAGGATTTCCTTGTTCATCTTTCTTGCATAACCCTGCTACAACAATGCCACCGGTTGAAGTACCAGCCATCAGATCAAAGATTTCAGCTACCCTCTTTCTTGTTCTTTTTTCTATTTCTGCTAGTATCATTGCTGGTATTATACCCCTTATGCCTCCGCCATCTACTGAAAGGATGTATTTAGTCATGTTTAGATATTTATTGGTTTTATTAACTTGTTTTCTTTTATCAGGTTGTGTTACTTGCCCAAAAACTACAGTTTGCTTCACACCTAGAGGAAATTGTGCCGAACAAATAACCAATGCTATAGATCAAGCTCAAAAATTCATATTAATTCAGGCATATACGTTTACTTCAAAGCCAATTGCACAATCTTTAATTAGAGCAAAAAAACGTGGTATCGATATTAAGGTTATTCTAGATGAATCACAGGTCAGATCAAAATACAGTGTCATCAATGAATTGTTTTATCAAAAGATACCGGTATACATAGACTATAAACCTGCAATTTCACACAGCAAAATTATGATCATTGATAATCAAAAAATCATAACTGGATCTTTTAATTTTTCCGATGCGGCACAGAAAAAAAATGCTGAGAATCTACTGGTTATAACAGGAAGCCCTTCATTAGTTGAACAATACGTTGAAAATTGGAAAGATCGTCAATCGCAATCTAAGCCTTATACGCCATTAATAGAAAATTGATTACCCACATTTTAAGTTGCTAGCTTTAAAATCATCCAGTTCTTCAGAAAGATTTTTTACCCTTTCCTCAAGTACTAACACTTTTTCCATTAAACCATATTCAATAAGTTTATCGTGAAGCTGTACCCTTGAGTCTAATTTGGATAACCACCATATGATTGCTACGGTTTGGATTAATAACGTGATAATTACTGTAATTGGGATTTTTTGATTTTGCATAATCATTTAAAATATGAATTTATTATGGATAGCTAATTTAGTAACTACTATTTTGATTTATGCTGTTCCTCTGCATTTGCAAGTAGCTTAATAATTTCTCTGTAAGGTTTATCTTTGTTGTGCCGTGATCTTAGTACAGCTACATCTCTTGGGTTTTTTCCATCTTTATTTCTAATTGTAGGATTTACACCTTTCTCCAATAAAACCCTTATGATTTCTAAATTTCCTCGATATGCAGCATTGTGAAGCGCTGTACTTCCATACCCGTTGATAATATTTACATTAATTCCTTCGTCTATCAAAAACTTGACAACTTCTAAGCATCCTTCTCCTGCAGCATAATGTAGTGTAGTAAGTTTAGAAATTTGCGTATCTATATCTAATAAATTTTCTACTGAAAACTTCACAATTTCTAAGTTACAATTTTCAGATGCAATCCGCAGTATTGTTTTATAATTGTCTGTAGCTTTTGCTTTCACATAGCAACAGGTAATAATAACGCATACTACTGTTACTATAACCCACCAAAAGTGTAGCTTATTTCTTGGATCTTTGCTCATGTTTAACACTTTTCTTAACATTAAATATTTGTTTTACTTATTTTCTCTTAACGTTGATGCTGATAATGCAGTGCGATAACCTGAACCATCTAATACGTGTTCTGCTCTGTCAATTATCCATTCACCGTCTATATCTTGATGAAATTCTAATAAGCTAAGTTTCGCCTCTGCAAATAATTCTGGATTACCAGGCATAGTGATATCCAATACTGCATTATTTCGCTTTAGTTGTTTTAACTTAGCATTTGCTGCACTTAATGCTGATTCTACATTAGAGTAAAGCGTTTGTATGGTATAACTTGGACTACCAGAGCCAACTGTTTCTGATATAGTTTCACCTCTTTCATAGCTATGCCATTTTGCAATCACTGAGTTGTACCTGCTTACGGTAAAATGCACTTTCCAATTTATCGTGTCTTGAGGTCTAATAGCTGTTGTTCCTAGAGCTTTTCCAGTTGCCGACTTTGCTTTGCCTTTTGGAATAAAAAGTATGTATCCGCCAGCTAGCTTTGCCACTGCTCCGTATTCTATTGCTATTTTTGTTAATAAACTTATATCACTTTCTTCTATTTGGTTAATATGTGGAATCAACACATTTTCAAACTCTTCTGCAACTCTGTATCCATATCCGTGCTTGTGGGCTATTTCCTTAACCAAGTTACCTAGAGTAATTTGATGCCGTTCTTTAGATACTTTCTCTTTTAATGACAGTCTTAAATTTGTTGCATGAGCTTTGATCAGTAGAGTCTTAGGTGGGTCTTGTATCGTAACTTCGTTGACTGTATATACACCCATTGGCAACACACCTGTTTCTCTATAACCTAGAGCAATATTCAATTCATTCGGAATATTTAAGTTTTCATCTCTGTAATCAACACACACTTCAACTACATCGTCTATTGTCCCAGATTCATCAGTAAGGCGCAATGATATAACTCTATCTTTAATTGATTCACATTTATCTATTATAAAATCTGGCTGCATTTATTCCCAGACCTTTAATTTTGACTTTTGTATTGTTTTCTGAATAGTAGGGAACTTTATCTTTAATCCTGCCGGTAAAAAGCTTCCATATTCCACAAGTCCAGGGTTTTCTTCTAATACTATTTCCACTGCTCCGCTACTGTATCCATAATGTTTCCAGCAAATCAGATCTAGCATTTCATTTTCTTTGCTCACATAATACATAGTCATCTATAGCTCTTTAAACTCAAACTAAATTCAACTTTCCTTGGTAGTCCATTAGGTAAAAAATACATCTGCTTTTCTTCTAACTTGGTAATTACGAATTGTCCTAAAATATTACCTAGACTATCTACTAAAACATGTGATTTTTCAGCTTCTTTCATATTCTTTAGTTGATTTGGCCCGTTGGGATTATGCAGATAAATCATTCCTTCTAAATCTATATTTTCTACACCTTGACCGATATTTTGTAATAGTGGCATATTTTTAATACACTCAATCGTGCTCCAACGATTTTCTTTGCTATACTTCAAACTTATCGGAGTAAATTTATATGGACCAAGAGATAACATCAATAAAATGTCTCTACCGTATCAAATAAAACATCACGTAACTTTTCTCTTATCCTTTTTATTACTTCATCAGCAAGACTACGAACATCTTGATTTGGTTCTGCTTTAATACTGATATGATAATTATTAGTGATGTTCTGAGTTTTATTTTGTTCTTTATTTTCAAACTTACTCCTTGCAAAATCTGCAAATATCTTATCATTATCGCTCTCTGTAAACTTTTTCTCCTCAATAAGGCTTTTGACTCTGAAGCTATTTTTATTTCTCTTGGAAAATTCTTTAATTATACTGTTACCTAGCAAAGGATTTCCACTGTTGAGAATATTACTTTTTAGGGGAATATGGACTGCTTTTACTTCAGTGACAATACTTTTTCTTTTTTCAAATTCTTTCAGTGGACTATTTTCAGAGATTTTTCCAAATATGCTACTAACTGTATTTCCTATCCATGAAAAAGCTTTTCCTATGGGTTTTATTATCGATTCTATATATTCCCAAAAGCTAGAGAAAAAGTCTTTCACCTTTTGCCAGTTAGTGATAACAAGAGCTGCACCAGTGACAAGACTTGCTATTAAAAGTCCAATTGGGTTACTCATTACAGCGAGCGTTATTGCTCTTAGCCCTGTTACTACTGCAGGAAAAACTATAGCTGATAAAAATGAAAATGTTGCAATTATTTTTGCTCTTAACCCGAGAACTGTACTCGCTAAAAAAGTAAATCCATAACCTAAGCCCACTAGTAAGATTTTCAAACTTATTAAAGCTGCTATAGTCCCCATTATTGCTTTAGTTAAAGTCGGATATTTTTCTGCAAATAACGCTATGCTCCTAGTTTTTTCTTGTAAAAATTCAGCTATAGATTTTAAAGTAGGCAGCATCACTGAGCCCAGGTTCATACCAACTTCAGCTATTGCGTTTCGAAGGAGTCGTAATTTATTGGCTGTAGTATCTGCACGATTTTTAAATTCTTTCTGCAGAGAGCTCTTGTACTCTTCTGTGTCAGCTAGTAACTTTATTGCATCTTCGTATTTGTTAAAACTTCCAGCTAATAATGCAATATCATCTTGATATTCTTGACCGAAAAGCTTCATAAGGATTGTAGAACGTTCCTGGTTATCCATTTTCTTTAGAGTTTGAAAAAAGTGAAGTAGTGCTTCTTCTCCGCTTTCGCTGATCCTTTGTACCATTTCTTCCGCGGTTATGCCCAGTTCTTCTAGTGCTGCCTTGAATTCTTTTCCTTGACCTTCAGCAGTTTGAAGTTTGCTAAGCAGTGCATTTATAGCAGTTGAAGCTTTTGCTGGTTGTTTGCCTAAACTAATGAAAGCATTTACTAAGCTGCTTGTTTGTTCAAACTTTAATCCAAACTGCTTTGCAGTACCACCAACTATAGCTAGAGCTTGTACCATATCTCTTGCTTTAGCAGCAGTGTTATCTGACAAATGGTTGATCACATTGCCAACATGCTCCATTTCACCAACTTCAATTCCATAAACATTAGAGAGTTTAGCTATAGAGTCACCTGCCTGCTCTGCAGACATATCAAATGCTGTGGACATTTTTGCCACTGTTTCTATAAATTTAAAGAGATCTTCTTTTTTGATACCAAGCTGACCACCGCTTGCAGCTATTTGTGCTAATTCTGCAGCCGATAGTGGTATAGTATGTGACATCTCTTTTAATTTCTGGGCAAATTTATCGGCTTCCTTTGTCTTTTCCTCAAAATCTACTACTTTTTTCACATCAGCCATAGCACTCTCAAAATCAATAGCAACTTTGATTGGCGCTGCAAGTGTTAGCCCTAGTCCAATAGTCTCTATAATTTGTGACTTAAAATGTGCTTTGCTTGCTAAAAAACTTTGGTGACTACGTATTGCAGACCCAAGCTTACCATACTTACCTTTTAGTACTTCAATAGAAGAACCAAGTTTATACTGGTCACTTACTAAAGACTTAATGTTTCCTCCACTTTTCCTTACTTCTTCATTGAGTGAATGCAAAGCATCTCTCTTTTTCAAGTATGCTTCTTTTGCTTTTGTTGCGGAGGTTTTGGCCTTGTCAAACTCTGCTTTTAAAGTTTTGCTCGGCTTCTCTACCGCTTTCATTTGTTTAGCTAAAGATTTTACTTGATCTTCAAAGCCCTTCCATGACCTTCTGCTAGTTAAAACATCACTACCTAACTGCTTAAATTTTGATACTGATTTTAAAGATGAATCAAGCTTTCTTATATTCTCACCAAGATTAGAGAGTTGACTACTACTTCCTTTCATTACAGTATTAAAACTGCCATCTAAAACTGCTCCGATTTTTATAGATAACGTTGACATTTAGACCTCTTTGCTATTTCTGCCCATAAGATAAATTCGTTAATTTCCATTTCAAGTATTTGTTCAACCCCGCCTCCTACAACAGAGCTGAACATTAATACTTCTAATCTCAAGTTTTTTGGATAATCGGTGAAAAAAAATCCTTTAATACCTCTTGCACCTTTACATAATCAGCAATATCTAACTCTTCAATTGCTTCTTTTGCAACTGATGTCAGATTGGCAGTCAAAGTTACTTCCTTACTTAGATCACTACCATTAAGTCTCTCAATAGCTAGATAATCTCTAACTTTTGGACGTCTAACGGTAAGTTCTGAGACAGAAATTCCATCAACTGTAATTGGGTTATTAAGTGTTATAGTGTGCATTATTGCCTCCTTAAAATAAAACTTTCAAAATCTTTTCATATGCCTAAAACCGCTTGTAACAAAGCCATTTGATCAATACCATTTATCTTTCTCATCATATTTTCAGCATCGATTTCTATCAGCTCATTGCCACTTATCGTAAGTTTATAGTAATGGGCAGCTACAGTGCATTTGAGAGTGGCTTTTTCAGCAGGTTTCCAGCTACCAAAATCAAATTCTCTGAATATTCCCCTGAGGTTGATAATTACTCCTTCGATATCATTACTTCCACTTCCTTGTAATCCGCCTCTTAGCGTCAAAGATACCGAATTCCCATCTATCAGCCCAAATAACCTAAAAAGCTCTGAATCATATTCGGCAAAAGTAAACTCTGCTTCAAGCTTTTCCATGCCCATATCAATATTTATTGGAATATCCATACCACCAGCACGATACTCTTCGGTTTTTATGGTAAGCTTCGGCAAGGTTATTTCATCTATTTTTCCTGCATATCCTCTACCATCTACGAATACATTGAAATTCTTTAAAATCTTTGGTAGCATTTTCTTTTTCTCCCCTTATAGTATTTCACTATTGATCAAATGAGACCTGAAAGTAATCTGTTCTGCTGGATACGGTGGTGTAAATTCAAAGTCAAAATACACTTTTCCACTTGCAATGTTTGCCGGCGTATTGAGTTCTGGGGTTGCATAACATCTTCCACTGATAATCGCTCCTTGTGCTTTTAAACTTGCTAGGTAGGAATTAACACTCTCTATCACTTCATCTATGTAGGTTTTGGTGATATTTCGATCAACTGCCCATAGATGAGCCCGAAGTAGACTATCATTGATTAGATCTGCAGTACGTCTCACTGATAGAAAAGCCCACCTTTCATCGTTTGAACACGTTCTGTTTCCCCAGAGCTTGTAGCCATTTTGATGAATGATTGTCGTGACTTCATTCTCATTTAAGTAATTTGCTCGAGAGCTTCTATCACCGAGCGTAAAATCAATAGCTCTACTTGTTCCAACAATACCATTTATCTCTTTATTTGAAGGCGAATGCCAAAAGCCTTGCTCACTATCTACTTTTGCTATTAAACCTGCTACAAATGGGCTAGACGGCAAAGTTTCTTCTTTTCCCTCAGTAAACACCTTTACCCACGGATCAACGACATAAACTCTCGCGCTACCAACACTTTTTCTCCATTTTATTGCTTCTTCATCATTGGTATTTGGACCATCTGCTACTATTATTGCTCTTAGCTTTTCTGCTACCCCTATTAAAGCTGCAATTACTGGATTTTTAGAATTCTCAGACTCAGGTAATTGATGGGTAAAATAAGGAGCAATTAGTATTCTTGGCGCAACATGTACTATACTTTCACTGCTTAAGAACGCTTGAATCCCTTGATATTCCCCAGTTTCTTCATCAACTCCTCCAATTACATTGCTGAGCGTCTCTTCTTCTTTTAATTCTGGATCACTGTTTTCAACTCGAATAACTACTACTGTTGCACCAACCTGGGAAAATATTCCATTTACTGCAGAAGGTAGTGTTCCACTTTTCCCAAGTTTTGCTGCTTCTTTCAAGCTTCCTGCTATTAATACTGGACTATTCAGTGGAAATTTTTCCCCATCCGCTTCAGGTGCAGTACCAATTACACCTATCACTGATGACTTTGCTGTGCGTACTGCTCTTGCTCCTGAGGTAACCTCAATAACATTTACTCCATGTAAAAATTGTTCTGTCATTTTTGCCCCTTTTTTTGCCCCTTTTTAACTTTCCTGCATTTTTTGTTTACAGTCATCTAGCAAAGCTTGCAGTTCTTCTTTACTTTTAGCTTCACCGATTTCCCTTTCGGCTATATCCACCAATTCTTCGCACTTGATTATTGCTTTTTTCGCTCTTTTTACCTTCTCTTGAATTAATTCAGCCATTTGAACTACTGAAATTCCTCTTACTTTTGCTAATGGCTCTATAATTTCTGCATCTTTTTCGTCTATAGATTCTGGTGCTGTTAAAATGTTCTTTGCGGCTTTTGCTTGTATTTCATACGACTTAAGCTTCTGATGAGAATATCCTGCGTATTTGTTAGTATAATGATTAAAATAAATACGGATGCTATCAAGTGCAGAAAGTTTCGCAGTTTCCAATAATTCCAGCTCAATATTTTCTTGACTCCTCTCAACAATTTTCCCTCCTTCCGTTAGACAATAACTCTTTTGCCAGTCGAAATTTTCTGGTGCTTCATACCAGCCAGTTGGCTTACTTTCAAGCGTTGTTGTTTCAACTTGTTTGTTATTTTCAAAATGAATATAAATTGACATTGCGTTTTTAATTCCAGATTTTGTGGGTGGCATCCAATCCTGGACATTGCCAAGCTTTTAGCGTTCTCTCTACATCAACTTCAAGCCCTGCAGTTAAAAAGTTGTTACGTATGTTATAAATTCCCCACTGGATAAACTGACCATAGATATATACGTCACCTGAAAGCATACCTTCACTAACTTTTCCTCTGCTATCTAGATAAGATGATGTATACAGTAACACTGCAACTGTTTTTCCTGCTGGAATTTCTACATTCCCTGATGCAGCAAATCCTCTACTCGAACTCGTGTATTGGTAAACATTTTTCCATGTTATTTTTGAAATCCTCGATTTATTGGTATTATCAGGGGTTCCCACAAATGCTCCTGCTCCTTCATATCCTGAACTCCAATAAGATGTACCAATAAAGTTTAATGTTCTTGTTATATCACTACTTGTGGTGTTTTTTACAAACATTACTCCAAGTGCAGCATACGGGTAGTAATATATCTGATCACGACTCACGGAATCACTGCTTGTATATGACTCTCCGTAAATAAATGTTCCTTTATTTCCCTCTATAAAACTCAGTTGTCTTGGCCGATAAAAACTGACGTAATCTGTATCGTATGTATGGTTACCTGCAAGTAGTTGTAACATGTAGTCGGTTTTTGTTATATCACTGCTCCATTGACCTAATTCAGTTGTGAAAGCTCCGTGACCATAGTAATTATTTTTTCTACTGAGCACACCAAACAAGAAAGGTAATGACCCTGGTTCAACCATATTCCTCTTTTTCACTTCTTTCATAATTGATGAACTGCTAGGCACATCATTGATGGAGTTAAATTTGGTTGTCAGTGTTCTTAGCTGATTTTCCCTAATTTTTATCTCGTTTGTAAGGGATGCTTTTAATTGCTCATCTCGAGTTTCTATTTCTCCTATAATTGATGAGCCAGGTGGTACATTATTAATAGCACGAAAACTTTCTACTACACCTTTAAGACCATCTTTATGACTGTTGCTAACACTGTTTATTGCCGCAATATTCGCATTCTTTCTCGTGTCAAGTAGTGATACATATGAATCTGATGACGCTTTTAAAGTATCCAAGGTATTAGTTTTTAGCGTATTGATCTCATTTACAGACTCTGTCTTTGCTTTAGTTATCGCTGATATTGAATTTTCCTTATTGCTGTTTATCTCATTCAAGTGCGATCTTGCAGCACTTAGAAGCTCATTTAACTTTCCATCTGTCATCTGTACAATTTCAGACACTGCACTTTTGTCGACTATTGATTCCAATGCCTTAGCAAGATATGCTAATTGATCTGGGGTACTGTTTACTGCTAAATCCTTAAGCCTTCCTTGTAGTACATCAATTATTTCTTTTATTGTGGTCATTTGCACAATATTGGAAATAGCTTTTTTATCTACTATCAATTCCAGCGATTTCGCAAGATATGCCAGTTGATCAGGTGTGCTACTTGCTGCTAAATCCTTTATCCTTTGGTGTAATGCTTCTATTGCTTCTTTCATTCCCAAAAATTCAAAAAAGTTTCAAATCTAAATCGTTCAAAATTATTTTTAAGTTCATCTTCTCTTTCATTCATATCTTCATCTATTTTTTCTATGGCTCTGCGAATACGTACTACATCTTCTACTGCAATGTTCTCTGGATGCGGCAAAGAATATCCTCGTTTGGTTTGATCAAAAGTCATTTAAATTTTATGTTACTATTACTCTGAGATTTTTGACTTTAGGACGATAAACAACCGTTCCACTTAAAACTAATTTTATCCTTGTTTCATTGGCATTAAAATTTGATAGCACGTGAGTTCTCTCCACCCAATTTTCTCCGATTGGTTTTCCTGCTGTTAAATCTACTAATTGCCATCCTTTAGCGCTTTGTTCCACATATGATTTTACATCTGCAGTACCAGGTATTAATGCATCATACGTTATGGTAATTTTAGTGTTAGCTCCTGCGGTAATGCTCCTCGTGACATAATCTCCTTCTTCCCCTATATTTCCCAGAACTAGCTGTAACCCAGGATATAGCACTGGACTTCTTTTTTTCCCACCTTTTAGTCTTGCTTTTACTGTTAGTTCTCCACTTATTCTTTCACGTAGTGCGAGTGGCAAATTATCAGATAAAAAGTTTTCTTTGCCCTCCTCATCTGTTAAGATAAATTCTACATTGGTATCAAAGCCTACTTTTTCCACATTCGTCAAAACTATCAAATCTGATACATTATTTGCTGTAACTTTGCCAAGATCAATAACATGAGAAGTCTCAGTAAATTTTGCTGCTAGTAGTCGAAACGTTAAATCTAAATTTTGATGTGGAGTCCAAGTACTTGCATTGCTCGATGACAGTAATACTCCTACTTGATATGGTTGACTGGTTACCCATCTACTGTTTACTGCATCATATTTGCCAAGCTCTGCTATCTTTACCGCTGTGTCTGCATCATCAGTAAGTAATACTATCGCATACTCTTGCCCTCCATGACAAAATACTGGTGACCAAGTTATACGTGTTGCTGTGCCGTTAGTATCGATCTTAGCTGGTTCGATGGAATTTTCAGCAATAACTGTTTGCGAGGGCACTCCAACTGTTGTTTCCCTAATCTGCACAACAACATGTCTTTTGCCGCTATTTGTAAACCATAAGTCTATACCTCCTATATGCCTACTCTCATCCAAGGTAAATGTTTGTGCTAAAGGATCAACACGTTTGCTGGAAAAAACTCTTCTTCTCTCTTCTATGGTAATAGTTTTTTTACCAGTATACGTTGCTTCTCCATAACTTCCTTTATCCCCGTAAAATTGCACTAATTTAGTACCGGCTGGAATATTTGCTGGGATCTTTATTTTTCCACTTATTCGTCCTTGATTTTCCACTTTTTTTCCCTCTATGCCACGGGTTGAATGACGATGCCATCGAACTTTATCTCCTTAAGCTTTTCACTTGGGGAAAATCCTTCGATCTCAAAATCTTGTACTGCTTCTCTCATAAATTCAGCTTCATATGAATTACTTGACAATAGCTCTGTTGTTTCTCTAGTATTAAATTCTCTTGTCACTGGACTTTTCCACACTGTCTTTACCTCGGGCCAGTGATCTGTATTCTTGGTGATTGTAACTTTTGCAGGTATCGGATCAAATGCCTGATATGGATTGATCCTTTCACTTTTAGTCTGTAAAAGCTGTTCCAATACCGGCTCAAGTTCATACGGCAATAAATAAGGTTCTTTGCCCTTTTCGACGTCTGTAACTTCTACATCAATCGGCAAAATTAGTTCCTTATTTACTATTGCTGCAAACTGAACAATTCCTTGATCACGCATATCATCATCAAAGAATGGATCAACAAATACTCCTTTTTTGGCTGTAGGATCCCTTGAATTTGCATCACTGCGTAGACGCTCCTCTGCAACTAGCGCATAAAGATCTCTTATTGCACTCTTCATTGCTTCGAGTTCATTCATCGGTACTACATGGATAGCATTATTCATTACTTTCACCTTTTCCCCATCTTTCCACGTTTGATGAATGTAGCAGAGCAAAAGTTGTCCGCTAGGCGCTTTTGGCATTGATGGTTTCCAAGGATGGGCAATTCCTTTTATTCTTCTTACCACCCCTTTTGCATCTATGGTAATTAAATCAAAGCGGGGCATTTTCCAGGTGTAATCAACTAAAACCAAGCTATTGTCAACTGCTCCTTTTACTTTGCATCCCTCTTCACTTATATCTTCAGGGCTCACCTGAGTACGACAGCGATAAGTTATTTGATAACTACTCCCAGGTGCTGGTTCTTTTCCTGCTAATGACCAATCAATATTTCCTGCGTTTAGTTTATAATCTACACTATTTTCATAAATTATATTGCCTTGCTTAACTTGAATAATCTCAAGTACTGCAGAGTCAGGTATTGGATCAACAGCTCCTGAGTATGAACCGTGAGTAACAGCAATGGTTTTTTGAACAGTTATATCTACTTTTTTAATTTCACTGATTGGAAAATCATTAACTTTCAGTTCCATTACTCTTTGGCTATTTGGCTGAAAAGTATGTGGTTCTGATTCAACTGCTTTTATATCTGGGTCTTCATCAAAAGAAACACGAATACTGTGAGGTAGCTCAATCTCATAGCCGTCAACATGAGCTTTTCCCTCATTAATCACAAATATTTTTTTTCCTCCTTCTCCCTCTTCCTTTTGCAGAAACATTACTTCTAGGCCATTTACAACATAGGAACCATTTGCCTCCTTGTCATAACGAGCAAGTGCAGTGGTTACTATGTTTGCCTGTGGTGGCGGTGAATACTGAACAAGAACTCCGTTTTCAATATTGTAAATTGGATAAAATTCTCCTTCAGAAAAACGTGGAAAAAAACCTTCTGCTTGATAACCCCAAATGGTGGAAACTTTAAGCCTTGCTGCTCCTACTTCTTGATAATTACGCGTACCAACTGCAGGATCACGAAGATTTTCATCCTCAAGTTCTGTGATGGTAGATAGGGCGAAAAAAACACCTATGCGAACTGTGGTATTTAGTGGAATAGTAAATTCTTCCTTTTCAACGCTTCTAACTGCTCCACGAAGATAGATTTTTCCCGCTTCAAGCGTGACTTTTTCCCCATCTATGATACAATCAGCTCCAGTTATAACATCACCATCACGAAATATCGCATCTCCTATGCCTTTGAGCCTCAAAAGAGCATAATCTTGAATCTCATTTAATTCTGCTGACTGCAAACCTCTTCCTGCTAGGAATAAACTTTTTTCGTATTCTTTGTCAGAGCGATTGTAATAGTTATTCAAGGTCATCTTTTTTCCCTTTTGCTAAAATGTAACGACAAAGGCAAAGGTTTCATGGATTGCTGCAGTTCTAATAAATGGGTTCAAGTACCAACAAATAGTTATTTGAGAGACCTCACTCAGAAACTTCCATTATCCAAACTTCACTTGGACTATGATATGTATCTATACACATACTGACTTTTTGTCCGGTTAAGTAGGCAAGTTTTGCTAATTGCTGTACTCTTACTACTTGGTGTTGTTGCGCTGTACCATCAGCTACTCTATATGGGATCTTATGCTCGTACTCATTGTGAACACTCAGATATTCTACTACACTTAGTGCACCACTATCAGCAGCCCAGTGTAATGGCGTCCAACCATCATTGTCTCTTGCACCAATATCAGCACCTAGTCTTAAAAGGTATTTTACTACATCTAGTCTATTACTCTTAGCTGACCAGTGTAAAGATGTCCGACCATGAGAATCTTTAGCTTCAATGTTAGCCCCTCTTTCTACAAGGTATTTTGCTATGTCTAAGTGATTAGCATCTGTAGCCCAGTGCAACGGTGTATAGCCCCATTCTCCTCTACCATCAATGCTAGATACTTTATCAGCATATTTTTTAACATCATCAAAAGTACCATTTCCTGCAGCATTACATAAATGCCATATATTTGATTCCTCTTGACTTAAAAAATTTACTACATCTGCTTGATTGGCCAATTGAGAAGGTTTCTTCTCTTCATTGTTCTTAGCATAAACGCTAGCCCCTTTCCCTACTAGGTATCGTACCACTTCTAATTTATTACCTATAGCTGCCTGGTGTAAAGCTGTCCAACCGTTAGAGTCTTTAGCTTCAATATTGGCCCCACTTTCCATAAGATATTTTACTACATCTAAGTAACCGTAACCTGCAGCTCCATGTAATGCTGTACCACCATAAGAATTTTTTGAATCAATATTAGGTACTTCTTTACTTAGATCTTTAACTTCATCAATATTACCTGACGTTGCTTTAATGATAAAATTTTCTGTTGTTGTTTTTGCATGCTGTAAGTAATCTTCGACATTTCTTTTATTTTGGCTCTTGCAAGTTCTTCAGGTGTTTCAGAACTATCATCTTCAAGATAAATATTAGCGCCATTTTCCACGAGATATTTTACTACATCTAAGTGACCATTTTCAGCAGCATAGTGCAAAGGCGTACGATTCTGACTGTCTTTAATATCAACTCCTTTTTTTATCAGGCGTTTTACCACATCCAGGCGACCATTTTCAGCAGCATGATGTAGTGCTGTGCGATTACGCAAAGGTCCCAAAAATTCTGCTACTTCTGAATGATTTTTTTCGCTAGCCAAATCATAAGGAGTTCTATTCCTTTTTTCCTTAGCATTAAAATCAGCTCCTTTTTCTACAAGATATTTCACTGTATCTAATTGATTACTATCAGCAGCCCAGTGCAAGGTCGTCCACAAATTTTCGTCTTTAGCATCTAAATCAGCTCCTCTTTCTACAAGAAGTTGCACTAAATTCAACTTATTAAAGGTCCAATGTAAGGGTGCATAATAATTATCATCTCTAGCATCAATATTCACTCCTTGATTAATTAAACTTGTAATTTGAGCAAGATCATTACCATGGTAATAATAATTATTTAAAGCATTGAATAAACTACTTTCCTTTTCAGATCTTTTTCCCCTTAAATAGGATACTATATCTGTGTGGCCTTTTGTTGCAGCCAATTGCAACGACGTAAAGCCATCATTACTATTAGCGTAAATATTACTACTACTATCTATTACAACATACGATTCTGGATTTTGTAAAGTCCAGCTTTCAATGTAACTAGATAATCTTACTTCATTCACAATCTTACCACCTGGTGCATTACTGCAAAGTCTTTTGAGGCTATCACTTGCTTTAGCAAATGCCGATTGAGAAGTAACTAAAATTGAAATTGCAATAGCAATACCTTGTACAGTCTTTTTCATAATTATACCTTTATATAGAGTTACGATCTTGAAACTTCCATGATCCACACTTCATGCGGACTTGCACTTTGATCTACACACATATTTATTGTTTGCCCAGTTAAATAGGCAAGTTTTGCCAACTGTTGTATTCTTACTACTTGGTGTTGTTGCTCTGGATGAGTACTATCAGTTCCCCTGTATTGTATTTGATATACCCCGCCATCTTTATTGTGAATATAAGCTCTCGGATCACCTGCGGTCCAACTTTCGGTGTATCCTCTTATCTTCATATCCTCCACAAGCTGACCAGGTGCTGCATTACTACAAAGTCTGCTCAGTGTATCACTTGCTCCAGCAAATGCAGACTGAGAAGCAACCAAAACTGAAACTGCAATAACAACGCCTTGTATAGTCTTTTTTATAGTTTTCATAATTACACCTTTAAGTTAAGAATAAAATTTAATTAGAAATTTCCATGAGCCAAACTGTGTTGTTGTGTGGAAAATTAGTAACACACATGTTAACCTTTTGCCCTGAAAAATAGGCAACTTGTGCTAAATCCTGAATCATTGCTGCTTGATGTTTCTGTTTCTCGTCGGTTTTATAGCCAGATTCATTGATACCAGATGAAATCTGATACTCTTGACCATCATCACATTTGATAAAAGATCGTGGATCTTGCAGAGTCCAACTTTCAATGTAGTTAGTTATTTTCACTCCTTCAATAATCCGTCCACGCGTGTCATGGTCATTGCAGTCTTGATGTAATGTACTGCTTGCCCCAGCCAATACAGATTGAGATGAAACCAAAATTGAAACTGCAGCAATAATAACTTGTATAGTCTTTTTCATAATTTTACCTTTAATTTAACTCAAAAAAATGTTTACCCGGCATGGGCAGAAGCTCCATAATCTATGTGTGTATTAAGTATTTCACTGATCAAAATAGGAGCAGAATCAATGTCCCAATATGAGTTGCCTGTCATGATGCCTTCTCTGCCTATATCACCAAGATAGCATTTGTCAGGAGAGTGAGACTCAGTATCCCTAGGAGAACGTCCACTAGGTCCTGGTTGATTAGAATTAATACATGAGTGAGCTAGCCCTAGAATGAGAGACATATCAGATTCAGAAATAGTTATAGTTTCCCTTCCTTCATATATCTGAGCGCTAAAGTAATTATTTATAGTATCTATAAGCTTAGTCAACTTTTGCCAATTTACGATTAGCCAGGATAGGTTATATACCGCAAGCCCCAAAACATAATCTGGATATCTTAAGCCTCCCACTGCAAAAAGATTGGCATTTGTGTTAACTGCACGATATGAGTTTAATGCATTTTGTACTTCACGCTGTACTGGAAGAAACCTTATTGCCTCAGATAAAATGAGAGCAAATCGGAATATAGAAGCTCTTGTCTCTGTAGGAATAGGGCTATTTTCATCTAGTCTTTGAGGGTCTGATCTATTAAGATTTCTTCTCTCAGCATAACGAATAAGTGGACGAATTAAGTCGTCAGGATCATGGCCAATGTTTTCATGAGGAATATCATAATTAGTTACTGGAGGCATATCTCTTATGTTTTGGCTGGGTATGTCAACGGTGATTCCTTCGTTTAGATTCCCATCTCTCATTCTATAAAACACACCATCTCTGATAAACCCAATAATATAAAGATCGCTATTTCTGAAAACTAATTGTACTGAGCCTACTTGATCACTGCCTACAAGTTCAACTCTACGTCCCCCTCCATCACCTCTTATTACTGGTATGTTATTAGATGGTCCTACGTAATTTATATTGCCATTATCACGACGAGCAAAAAGGTTTCTTAATTGATTAATAAACTCAGTATATCTATGGTCATTTCCAAATAGGTCTTCAAGTCTAATTGTCGGTGTCGGTATATCTCGTTTTTTCCGTATTAACTCAGAAGGCACTGAGTGCATTTCCTCAGCTAACAATCCATTACTTAGAATGGAAAAACTTAAAATAATTGCAAGTATGAAACGTATTTTTGACAAAATGTTACCTCCATATAGAAAATGCCATAGCTATGAGTTTGAAAGAGCTTGGATTAGCCGTTTTTTTTGCCGAAACTAACGTTAAACTCTGTGGGATCTCTAGTCCCATCCTTTGCAAGCGAATATTTGTCATTTCTTTTTCTCCTTTCATAAAATTTTCAAAATGTAACCACAAATGAAAAAGTTTCACGAGTTGCAGCAGTTCTGATAAGTGGTACGGTGTGTTCTAAAACTAATAAAATTCCCGGGTCTTCTATATCTTGCGGTTCAAAATATCTCTGTCCAGGCGGTACTTTTTTCTTCAGCTTTGTACCAACCATAACCCCAAGTTCCCTTATCACTTGATTTGCTGCGTCCGTGAAATCGAAAGTAAATGTGAGGAAAAGGTTATTGGTTGGTACATTAGAGGGCCTAAACCTTCCAGAAGGAGTTACAAGCTCTCCATTCTCATCACCTGTGCAGAATAGCACTTCATCTGCAGTACGTCTGCCAAGTTCATTCAAGAGCTTTATAGAATTTATAGGTTCAGGTGGTGTGCTTTCAGTATACTCTACAGTAACTGCACTATTTGCCCTGATAGAGCTATCTTCCGTACGTTTTATTACACCACTACTGCTATCAACTGTATAATCAATACTTGGCTGATAAATTGTTTGCCCGGCAAAAACTTTTACGTTTTTAATAGCGTGATGATCTAGGGTTATTTTGCCATCGGTGAAAATTTTCTCTACTTTATGGCTACTTCCCCAATTTCCATCACCACTTCCCCAGGCAAGATGCATAACTTGCTCTTTTATACTTGCGGCTATTGCTGCCCGACCCGATTGTGTAAGAATTGACACCTGTGATAAGTTTGAAAGGCTTATATAATATATATTCAGGATTTGGAAAATTTTTGTCCAAAAAAAATGAATTTTTGCCTAATTTTTTGTTGCAGTATTATTTAAAAATCGAACTGTATTATTCTCGAAAAAAAACAATAGAATATCAATAGGTTAAAAATCACATCTGTATTATTTATTTTTGTTCCTGTCCTACAAAGTGTACCTATAAGTTCTCATCCTTAAAGCTATTCATTGTTTTAAGGAGAAGTTATGAAACGTTATTCAGGTGTTGATCCTATAGTTGTTCAAAACATACAGTACCAAGTTAAAAGGTTAAAATTTTTTGAATGCTTTACTCATGAGACTCATCAAGATCTTGAGCAAGAACTCTTCTGTGAAATTTGGACTTATCTTGATAGATATGATGAAAGTAAAGGTAGCTTTAACACTTTTGTAGCAAGATTAACTGAACGTCGTGCTAACAACTTATTAGAGAAACAACTATGTATAAAACGCAATATTAATAACCACATCAATATTGAGAAAATAGAAGCTTTTGAAGATGAAGTAGCGAAACGTACTGATGTAGATTACATGATTTCAACGCTACCAAGAAAGATGCAAAAGATATGTGAGCAACTCAAGCACTTTAACTTATATGAAGTTGCTAAGATGAACAACATATCAAGAACTACTTTAAATACTATGATAAGAAAAATACGTACAAAACTCTCTTCCATTTACTACAAGGGCAAAAAGAAAAATTGAACATAAATTCTACCTTTCCTGAATATATAACATATAACATTGAGGTGAATAAATGACTTTTAAAATTTTAAACAATAATGAAAGACTGAAAACAACCACAGGCATAAAAGTAGTAATTTTTGGTCCTTACGGTATTGGTAAAACCAGCCTCTTAAAGACTATAAGTGAACCAACACTTTGTCTTGACTTTGAAGCAGGTCTGCTTGCTGTTCAAGATTGGCAGGGAGATTCTATTAGTGTTCGTACTTGGAATCAAGCTCGTGATATTGCTTGCCTAATTGGTGGTCCAAACCCTGCACTAAAATCTGATCAAGCGTATAGTCAAAAACACTATGAGCACGTATCAAGTAAATACAATGAAGAGTTTTCTAAATATCGATGTATTTTCATTGATAGCATTACTGTTGCATCTCGTTTGTGTCTCTTATGGGCAAAAATGCAACCGGAAGCTTTTTCTGAGAGAAGTGGAAAGCAAGACATGAGAGCTGCTTACGGAATACTTGCGCAAGAGATGATGGCTTGGCTCAATCAGTTTCAGCACATTCCAAATAAAGATATCATTACCGTTGGTACTTTAGGTCAATATCTTGATGACTGCAATCGTCCAACCTGGCTACCTCAATGTGAAGGAGCTAAAACTGCTAGTGAGATTCCAGGCATTGTTGATGAAGTAATCAGTATGGTTGGAATCAAGAAAGATGATGGTACAGAGAAACGTTCATTCGTCTGTCAGACTATTAACTCTTGGGGATACCCTGCTAAAGATCGAAGTGGTTGCCTTAATATGGTTGAAGAACCGCATCTGGGTAAATTACTTGCAAAAATTAAAGCCAAAACCTTGGCTTCTGTTGCCTAAATTTAATTTTAAAAGGAGTAATATGGAACAAAGCTTTTTCAATATCGGTCAAAAAGTCCCCTTTTTCAGCGTAAAGGAGTATTTAAGTGATCAAACGCCAATACCAGAGGACATAATTTCCCCTAGAATTCTAACTAAAAGAGGTTTGTTGGTACTGGGTGGCCCACCTAAAATCGGCAAAAGTGACTTTTTGATCTCTTGGCTTGTCCACATGGCTGCTGGAGTTTCGTTTCTTGGTATGACGCCGAGTAGACCTTTGAAGATCTTCTACATGCAAACTGAAATTGAATATGAATATATGAAAGAACGTTTGCAACGACTTCAACTTGATGAAGAACTTGTGAATATAGCCGCTAACAACTTAATCATTACACCAAAAGTGCACTTATCATTTAATCATGATGAAATAAGTGAAATTAAGGAAATCGTGAAAGAACGCTTTAAACCTGATGTTTTAGCCATAGATCCATTGCGTAACATCTTTAGCAGTGAGTATGGAAATGAAAATGACAATAGTGCTATGTTGTTCTTTCTGCAGAAGACTCTTGAAAAGTTACGCAGTGCTGTCAATCCAGATGCTTGTATTGTACTCACTCATCATACAAAAAAATTATCGAAAAAGATGCTGGAAGAAGATCCATTTCAGGGTTTAAGCGGAGCTGGTTCTTTGAGGGGATTTTACAGTACGGGAATGGTGATGTTTGCTCATGACGAAGAAAGTACTGTACGTCAGATAGTATTTGAACTGCGTAATGGTGAACGTGTGGCAAGTAAGCTTGTCGATAAGATAAATGGTCGTTGGAAGATTGTAGACCAATGGAGTTGATTCTTTTTTTCACTTTGCAATTAATCTATAGGAGGACAATATGCTATCAGATTTTTTAACTGATTTTAATACTGCAAAATCACAAAGTAATTTAATACCAAAAGGTACAGCGGTAAAAGTCAAAATGGCCATTAAACCAGGAGGTTATGAAAATTGGTTCACTAAAAGCTATACTACTGGCAGCATCTATTTAAACGCTGAATTTACTGTTACTGAAGGTCCATATGCAAAACGCAAGATTTTTCAGGTAATTGGTATTAAAAGTGGCAAGGCAAGCGTTGAAGGAGAAGATGTTTGGGCAGAATCTGGACGTTCTATGCTTAGAAGTATTTTGGAGTCAGCGCGGAACATTCATTCAAATGACACTTCAGAAAAAGCAGTTATTGCTAGAAAGATCAACTCTATAGCTGATTTTAACGGGTTAGAATTTACTGCAAAAGTTGGTATTGAAACTGATCGATATGGAGAGAAAAATAAGATTGCCACTGTTATTACTCCAGAACAATCTGAAGTTGATTGGTTGCCATTTTGAAGTACGACGAAGAGAAACTCTGGATTGCTGTAATTGAGAGAGCTATCAAAGATGCAGCAGGAAAAAATCTAGAGCTAAAGAAAGAAGCAATTAAATGGTTTGATTCAGAGTCTTTTGAAACTGTTTGTGAGCTAGCTAATCTCAGCTCTAAGCGTATGAAAAGTATGTATGGGGGTTTTATGCAGAGAAAGGAAATAAAAGGATTATTGATTGATAATATTAAGGAGTGTGTACCTTACCTAATTCCAAACGGTAATTTTTATCGAGAGAGGACTTATGTTGGCAACTGTGACGGGGATATGATTACAGTTAAAATAGTGGGTAAAGAAGCTGGAAATTGGCGTAATTTTACTAAAGGAATCAGTGGTGATATTATTGATCTTTGGACTTTAGTTAAAGGTGATATAAATTCCGCTAAGAAGTGGTTAAATACTAAAGAAAACACAACAGAACATAAAATTACATCGTTTTCAGCAAGGCATTACTTAAATGATAAATCACCAATGCCAAAAGATATAATAGGCCCAAGAATTCTAACTCCAGGCGGTCTTTTGGTTATAGGTGGTACTCCAAAAATCGGCAAAAGTAATTTTTTACTTTCTTTATTAGTGCATATGGCAGGAGGAATATCATTTCTTGGCATGAAACCTGAAAGACCACTGAAAGTATTCTACCTACAGAATGAAATGGAATACGATTATATAAGAGAACGTTTGCAGCAACTGAAAGTTAACCAAAAGATTCTTGATATAGCAACAGAAAACTTAGCTATTACTCCAAAAACAAAATTAGCTTTGAACCTTGAAGGCATAGAAAGAATAAAAAGTATTATAGCAGAAAAATTTAACCCAAAAACAGTTGATCTTATTGTGATAGATTCTCTCTATAATATACGTGATTATGGAAATAGTAGAGCCATGCTTTCTTTTTTGCAAGATGGAACTGAAAAATTACGTTCTATAACGAGTCCCATGGCTGGCATCATCCTTACGCATCATACTAAAAAAGTATCTACAGCCATGTTAGAAAAGAATCCATTTCAATCTTTAAGTGGTGCAGGAGTTTTAAGAAATTTCTACACGTCTGGCATTGTAATGTTTAAATCTAAAGAGCATAAAAGTACCTTAAAAGTAATGTACGAGCTCAGAAACGGAAAACCTATACCAACAAAATTCATAAACATGGTTAACGGACGCTGGATAGCTACAGCTTAACCAAATTTCTAAACTTTAAATATATTGGAGATTTGATGGATATTTATTGTGATTTTAATACTGTGGCTTCAAAAAAAATGGAAGCTATAAATTATCAGAAGAGAAAGAACAGCTTAAAGCTCAGCTTCTGTTGAATATCAGATCATGCCTTTCTTATCTATTGCCAAAAGGTATTTTTCGTGGTGATAAGTTTTATGTAGGAAATATACAAGGTGATAAAGGCAAGAGTCTAGTAGTAGAATTAAGTGGCAGTGAAGCTGGCCTATGGCATGATTTTGCAACAGGAGAAGGTGGTGATATCATTGATCTTTGGGCAGGAGTACATAGAAAAAGTACGAGAATAGAGTTTCCTGAAGTAATGGCTTCTATAGCTGAGTGGCTTGGTCATTTCAAAAGTTCAGGTAATCCAACTGCACATTGGGATTATTATGATGAAAACGGCCAAGCTATTGTTAGAGTCTATCGTTATGATGATAATAATGGAAAGCGATATCTTCCTTTTGATATAAAAAAATCTGACTTTGGTGCACCGAAGATAAGGCCACTATATAATATTCCAGGTATTTTGAAGTCCGATAAGGTTATTCTTGTTGAGGGAGAAAAATGTGCAGAAGCGCTGATGGAACAAGGTATCACAGCAACAACAGCGATGTCTGGAGCAAATGCACCAGCTGATAAAACAGACTGGTCACCCCTAAAGGGTAAAAATATAATTATTTGGCCAGACAATGATGAAGCAGGTAATAAATACGCAAAAAATGCTGAAAAAAAGCTTTTTGACGTTGGAATTGCATCACTTGTTGTTCTTAAAATTCCACAAGGTAAACCGAAAGGGTGGGATGCTGCAGATGGTGTATTAGAAGGAACGAACGTTGAAGAATTTATTCTTAACAACAAAAGCCCTAGAAAGTCAAAAACAATTGATACTACAGCTTGGACCAACACCGCTCCAGAGAGAAAATGGATTATTAAAGATTGGCTTCCTGTGGGAAGTGTTACAGCTCTCTACGGCGACGGTGGAGTTGGAAAATCTCTTCTTGCTCAACAATTAATGACTGCTGCTGGTATTGGTAAATCTTGGCTTGGTATAGATATTCAGCAGATGAGAACATATGGTGTGTTTTGTGAAGATGAGGAAGAAGAACTTTGGCGCAGGCAATGTGCAATACATAAACTTTATCAATTGGATATGGAATCTTCTGATTTTCATGACAATGTTTGCTTGTTGTCTCGAGTGTGGAAAAATAATATACTTATGGTTTTTAACAACAAAGATATAGGTCAATTGACCCATTACTTTCAAGAGTTACTTGAAGATATTGAATTGTTTCAGCCAAAGCTAGTGATTTTGGATACAGCAGCAGATCTATTTGGAGGCAATGAAAATAATCGTTCCCATGTAAGACAATTTATTCAAAACTGTTGTGGTCGCATAGCAGAAGCAATAAAAGGAGCTGTTTTGTTGTGTGCTCATCCTTCTGATTCAGGGATAGTACGTAAAACAGGTACAGGAGGTTCAACAGCGTGGAATAATTCTGTTCGATCTAGATGGTATTTGTCAAAACCAGAAAAGGCTAGTACTTGCCCTAATGATCGTGTTCTTTGCCGCATGAAATCTAATTATTCTGCATCTGAACAAGATAAAATTTCATTGTATTGGCACAACGGGTCATTTATGCAACATGATGTAACCTTTGATTCGGGAAGAATAGTAAGAGATAATTATAATCGAAAACTTGATTTGGAACGCTCAAGAAGACATGATATTATTTTAGAGTTAATTGCTAATGAAGCATATAAAGGTGAAACTTACACTGCGGCACACTTTGCTAAGTATTTTGAGGGAAAACTAGGCCTTGGAAGTGAACGTAGCATTCGTGAAAGGATTAGCCATCTTGCAGCTCTTGGTCATATAAAGTTCTTTAAGGAAGCTCTTGGATATAAAGTATCAAGGACTAAATCAAAGTACGGCTATTTATGTGTTAAAGACATGGAGTTAAAAATTTCTGAAAATCAACATGTGCTGGTAAAGCCAGATTATTATCTTTCACCAAATAACGGAGTAACCTTACCAGTTGAAAATCCAGACGTTTGGGTGATACATAATTCTACAAAACAAGATGGCAAAATAGTATAGTAAGTTGGCAAGATGGTAAGTTGGCAGACTTAAGAATTCGCCATCTTGCCAACTTAAAATTGATAAAAATACAAGAAAATCAACAGCTTAAAGAAATAGTAAGATGGCAAGATGGCAAAAAGTTGCCAACTAGATAGCATGGGTAAAGTCCTCTTCTATAGCGGGTTTGGGGAAGTTGGCAAGATGGCAAAAATCTATATATATATAAATATATACTATGCTATAGTACATAGTATATATCAGTTAAAAGAAGAACTTGACGTTTTTTGATGTCCTTTCATAATTTTGCTTTGTCTATGGAGTTGCAACCGATAATAAAAATATAAAGTAAAGGCAGTGAAAAACAAATGATCCATAATTGCGTTTTAAAGCGATTCTACAACTTCAGGGTACAAATTATACCACCAAGACCTAAGTTACTCATGTAGGGTAGCTTAAAGCTCGATCACGAGGCACTTCTAAATTATTTTTTACCCCAAACTTTTATTTACTACAAGAAACCCTAGAAATAGTCTATCATGTTTTTTTGTTGGTTGCAAAGAAAGTTTTTCAAACCTAAAGAACAAATGGTTAGTAGACTTTTTGAAACATTATTTTTGCAATAGCTTTGCTTCTACCATAAGTTTAACAGAGGCTCTATTCCTCATCTTTTTTTTACAAACGCATAACGCTGGTCCACTGAGTTTAATAGCTGAACTAAGAATTCAGATCTCCGGATTTTCCGGAATACTCAATAACTTCCAAGTGAGCTGGGTCTAGTTGCTTTAATAAGGCTTTTATGCAAGCGCGATGAAGACTTGAGGTAGAAAAGATTGAAGAAAGCAAAAGAAATTTAGGCTTTTACGTAATTGAGAATTTGTATTTTTTTAGATGAGGTAAAAACTTTGTTTTAAAGCTAGATGTAACTTTAGGAAAAATATACTACCCCAACCAAAGCTTAAAACTCAATTACACGAATTTTACTTTTTCCGTTTTTACTTCTCGTCAACACAGTTAACGAACTACCACAGTAAAAGGGTTAATACGATAACCATAATCTTTACGCGATGATCCCGGCCAACCAACTGTTTGAATCACATCATTACGTTCGATGTTTAGTCCTAACTTTTTAGCTAAGGTGGTTTTTATTGTCCTTTGGATTGTATTTAGTGGTTTTCTGATGTGATGTTCTGGATCTGCTTCTGGATCAAGATTTAGGCGCTTTTCTATTTGAGTTATGCTAAGCAACATGTGTTTTTCAGGAGGTAATTCCTTTTTACAATCATTCAAAAATTGTTCAAATAATATGCGAAAAACTTTCATACATGCTACAGCTTTCTTATTCAGAATCTCTATATTGTTTACGTAAAGAGAACCTTCTACCAATTGTAATTCTAGTAATTCTTTCTCTTTAGCAGGTTCAATTTGCTCAAGTGAAGTATGTAAAATTTGCATTGAAGTATTTGGTATTAATTCTGGCACTCCTTTTTTTACTGTTTCTTGAAATACTTCAATTAAAGTCCTGCGCTGACAGAAAAGGTCAACCATTTCTACTATAGGCAAATCAAGAGGTATGTCTGGTATGTTTTTTCTCAGTATTACTAATACGGTTGGATTGACTCTTAGCCTATCTATGGTTAAGAATGTTGGATTGGTGCAAAAATCAAGAATAATGAGATTTACAAATTCACCTTGGCCACCAACATGATAAACTCCTTTTTCCACCTTTTGCCACATGAAATGCGTATTACTTAGCTGATCTTCAAACCAATGCATGATTTTCTCTGGGTTTAAATATACAGATAAGCGATGAAATCTTTGCTTCTTATAGGTGTTAGGCAAAATATCACGGTTGCAATTTTCACAAATTATATTATCGCATACTTCATCAAAATCCTCATCAATGAAAATCTCATTGTTACAGTATGGATCAACTACATTTGGCCAATCTAATTTATCTTGTCTATGAGAGCAGATAATATAGGCCCTCTCTTGCATCTTAATTAATTCAAGATTCGACAAATACTTTGCTGCTTTGATATAATTTTGATTTGAATTAACCCAGGAACTACCAGAACTAAAAATGTCAGAAATTTGCTCTTGGCAAGATTGTAAGACCATAAAATTGTTTCATGTATGCTTTAAAATCCTCTCTTTCCTTTTTATTCAACGGATGTTCAGAGTAGTAAATTGCTATGTACTCATCACTTTGCTTAAAAAATAATCCTATCTTTTTGCCTTGAAATATTATCTTCATCAATTCAATAGATTTTAGTATATCACCAATAGAAGGGTGTAAAATATAAAGCTCAGATGCAATAGGATCATGTGGTATAACGGTAAAGTAATGCAAGTGTTGCTATATTTAAAACGATTTGACTGAAATTTTAACTCAAAAGTGAATATATTTGAATCAGAGCCATCAACACAAACTTTAATGAATTTATATACTTGCTCTGCAAAGTTTTTATCCTGCGCGTTTACAAAAACACATTCAGAGCTAAAATAACGACTCGCAATGCTATTTGCTATCTCTGTAGCTTGATCAATATTTTTGGCAGTAAGATCTACTTGAGTACCATTAACTAGAAAATCCAAAATCATCCAATCTGGCTTATGACCATGAATAACCTTGTTTGAGTTTAGTAGTAAATCTATACCACTAGCTCTACGAACTAATACATATAAACGATTTTGATGGTAGAAGAAACCTTGTAATTGATTTTCAAAACCGTCATTGCGTTTAATGTCGTCTTCTTTCAGTATCTGCACTATGGTTTCCTGAGAGATGAAGTCTTTAAATGGAACATTTGGTTGTCGTGGTGTCTTTTGAAGAGCAAATGATACAGAACCTTTTCTTTGTATTTTTTCAAAGTGATAGACAGACTTTAAAAGGTTGTGATCTACATGAAACAATAGAAATAACAAAGACTTTTTGTCGTATTTATTGTTACCTTTTAGAAGGTAGGATTTCATGAGTTCCTCAGTCAATGCAGATCTTGCAATTTCACTGACAGTAGCTTCAAGCTTTGCACGGTCGAAACAGCTAATCAGATAATAAATAACTAGAGAGTCTAAATGTTTAGCAATCACTTTACGTTTATATTGTATGGATGTGTTATCGTAGTTTTCATCATCAAAGAGTTGACCATTTAGTTTATCTTTAAAGCAGTGTTGAAAGATAATACTTAACTGCCTACCAGAAAGTGAATTCATCCAGGAATAACGCACTTCTGTATTGTGAAAACGCTCAAGTAAGTAGTTAACTGGTACTTCTAAATCATCTTCCCAGAATTTACGGTTTGGGTAAACGTTCATAAGAAATTAGCTAAGCTACGGTAGCATAATAGATTAATTACATTGTTAAGATAGAAATCTGAAAGTCTTGACCAATAATTATACAATGCTTGTTTACTGATTTTTAACCAAGTTTTTTTCTAAAAAGTTTATTTAAGAAGAAGATTTTTTGGACAAAAATTTTTCAAATCCTGAATATATATTATATAGGCTTCACGTACTCTAGCGAAACAAATTCTGAATATAAATGTCAATCCTAACACTAGATATCGGCAAGCAAACCGGCTGGGCAATTTTAACAGATGGAGTAATTGAAAGTGGCAGCAAAAGCTTTCATGGTAGCCGTTTCAGTGGAGGTGGAATGTGTTTCTTAAACTTTCGTAATTGGCTTAATTCTTTGAAACATGAGTTCACTGCAGTGTATTTTGAAGAAGTGAGAAGACATCTAGGAACTGATGCAGCTCATTGCTATGGTGGTTTTCTTGCAGTGCTGTCTGCTTGGTGTGAAGAGAACAATATTCCCTACCAAGGTGTTAATGTTAAAACTATCAAACGCTTTATAACGGGCAAAGGCAATGCAAGTAAGAGTGAAGTTATTGAGTCTGTAAAGGAAAAAGGATTTTCACCTAGAGATGATAATGAGGGGGATGCTTTAGCTTTGATGTTCTATGTTATGAATTTTAGTAAAGATATTAATAAGACGGAAAATCGATAAAAAGTGGGTCCTTTCAGCCATACTGGCGGGTTTGGTGGTGCTGACCTCAGGCCTTCTTTAGTGTCAGAGATATTTTAAATATTAACTTTTTAATCATTAAGAATTTAAATTATATGAATTTAGCAATCCACTATTATCCTACTCAAAATCTCATCGAATATGAGCATAATCCACGTAAAAATGACGATGTAGTAAACAGAATGTGTGCTTCAATCAGGGAATTCGGCTTTCGTATACCAATAGTTGCAAAAAGTGATGGTACTGTGGTTGATGGTCATTTAAGACTTAAAGCAGCAAGAAAACTTGGTATGGAAAGTATTCCCGTAGTCTTAAGTGATAATTTAAATGGACCACAAACCAAAGCTTTTCGACTGCTTGCCAATCAATCAGCTAACTGGGCAAAGTGGGATGATGATCTTTTGAAGGTGGAAATTCAAGAGTTAGAAGATTTGCAATTTGACCTTAAAATGACAGGATTTGAATTGGAAAAAGTTCAAAGGTTTCTCGATGATTTTGATGGTGAAAAAGAAGATCTTTCTGATTTAGCTGTTGATAACAAAAAAGTAACAAAACCAGGTGATCTTTGGATTTTAGGTGATCATCGAATCTATTGTGGTGATAGCTCTGTAGTTGAATCATATAAAGCGCTGTTAGATGATAAAATGGCAGACATTACTGTTTGTGATCCTCCATATAACGTTGATTATGGTAGCAGTCAAGAAAGAGAAGATAAAAAAATATTAAATGATAATCAAGGTGAAAAGTATGAGCTTTTTCTCTACGACATCTGTTCCAATATTTTAGCATATACGAAGGGAGCAATTTACATTTGCATATCATCATCAGAGTTTTCAACGTTGCAAAAAGCATTTGAGGAAGCAGGAGGGAAATGGTCAACATTTATCATTTGGGCAAAGAATCATTTTACGCTAGGTAGATCTGATTATCAAAGACAATACGAAGCAATGCTCTATGGATGGAAAAGCGGTAATAAACGTGAGTGGCATGGAGGAAGAAATCAAAGTGATCTATGGTTTTATGATAAGCCAACGCACAATACACTACACCCAACGATGAAGCCAGTAGAGCTAATGGAGAGAGCAATAGTTAATAGCAGTAGACCAGGAGACATAGTACTTGATCCATTTAGCGGTTCTGGCAGCACACTGATTGCATGTGAGAGAACAGGAAGAATTTGTAGGACAATAGAGCTAGATTCAAAATTTGTAGATGTAACGATAAAACGTTGGCAAGTATACACGGGAAGAGATGCAATTTTAGCCGGTACTGGTAAAACTTTTTCAGAGATTCAAGAAGAAAACTCGTAAAAAATAGGCAAAAAAAGAGAGAAGAAAGTGGAAAAAATAACACAAACAGAATGGGCAAGAGAGATAGGAGTATCAAAGCAATATGTCTGTTATTTAGTAAAAAAAGGAATAGTTGAGTTGGAGGATGGTTTGATCAATAGAGAACAAGCAAATGAAGCAGTAGCGGCAATAAGAGATCCAAGTCAGCCACTGAGGAGGAAAAATCCAGAAAACGAAAATACAAGTAACCTTTCCACGATGTTGCTAAAAACTCGAATAAAAAATGAAATGGAACGAGGTAAACTGCTTGAGGCAAAAGCAAAAGCTGAGATTGGTGAACTTGTGTCAGTAGAGGAGGTAAAAACCGAAGCATTTAATGTAGCAAGAGTTGTCCGTAATAATTTACTTAATATTCCAAATAGAGTTTCAGCACTGCTTGCATCACTGAGTGACACTGAAAAGATTCATATGGCGCTAACCGAAGAGATTACAAACTCATTACAAGAATTATCTAATACTAAATTTCAAATATAAAAAAGATTTTGAATATAAAATGGCTGATAACTTAAGTTTAGAGTTAATAAAATGCCTCATTAATCAACCTGGATTAGATGTTAATGTCAGAGGGTTAAACGGAAAAACTCCACTGCATTGCGCTATAGAGTTTGATGAATTAAGCATGGTGGATTTGTTACTCACGAAGAAGAATATTAATCCTTTTGTGGAAGATAATGAAGGTAAAACATCTCTTGATTACGCCAAAGAAGGGAAAAAAGCAGAAATATTGCAAGCGTTAATTAGTAACAAATACGGATCAGAACAAGATAGTTTACTTCATTTAGCTGCAATGATAGGTGAAATTAATGCAGTTAGATATTTGATCAGAAAAGGTATTGACGTTAATGTACGAAATGCTCTGCATCATACTCCATTACATCTAGCAGCAGGCATAGGACATGAAAATGTTGTCAAAATTTTAGTGGAAGAAGGAAGCGCTGAAATAGATGTCTTTGATGCACGAAATCAGACACCAATGCACTATGCAGTTAATAACAAGAAGTTGGAGATAGTAAAGTTACTGCTGAAGCTAGGTGCAGATGTAAATAGCGCACGTATAGGGCAAAACTCAATGAAATTGTCACCTCTTCACAATGCTGTAAGCATCAGCAATTATGATGAACGGGATTTATGTTTAGATATTGTAAGATGCTTAATAAATGCTCCTAATTCTGGGGTCAATTTACAAGACTATGAAAATAAAACACCACTACATTATGCTGAAAGACTTAAAACAATAGAAGTTTTACTAACGCGAGAAGATATAGATCCATTGGTAAAAGACGATAGGGGCAAGACACCATTTGATTACGCTGAAAATAGACCTGAGATAAAGAAGGTTTTGATGAGTAGTAAATACGGCTCTGAAAAGAATAGTCTATTGCATTTAGCTGCACAAAGAGGAGAAATTGAGATTGTAGATGCAATTTTAAAAGAAGAAATTGATATTGATATTGTAAATAATAAAGGTCTATCACCGATTTACCTTGCTGCAGAAAAAGGACATTTACATGTAGTAAAATTACTGCTGAAAAAAGGAGCAAACTATACACCTGTTCTGCATTTAGCAATCAAGTCAAATAATTTAGAATTGCTAAAAACTTTATTTAAAGAAAAGAGTATCAAATTACCAGATAAGATAGGCAGATCTGTACCAATTTATTATAGGTGTATGGAGCATAGAGATGCAAAAGTAAGAAAATACAATAGTGTGATCTGTGTTTTTACCTCAGTAAGTGCAGTAGCAATGGCAGCATATATAGGTTTAACAGCAACAACAATAAGCAATGCAATCATTTTTGCAACAATAACAGGAATACTTGCGCTTATTATAGCAATAATGATAAGTGAGATGAGCAAAAGGTATATAGAAAATGAATTTCAGAAAAAGATGTTTATGGAATTGGAGGAATGTAGTTCTACTGTTAATGATGTTGAGATAGAACCAGCAATAAGTAGGGTTAAGGTATGATCTATGCTACATCTTTTTCTGAAGGTTTAAGACCAGATCCACTACTTAAAGTATCAGAGTGGGCGAATGAGTATCGAGTTTTAGCGCCAACTGCAGCATCAGAGCCAGGTAAATGGAGAACGGAAAGAACTCCTTATTTAAAAGAAATCATGGATTCACTTTCTCCGTCCTCACCAACAGAAAAAGTAGTATTCATGAAAGGAGCGCAGATTGGGGGAACAGAAGCTGGTAACAATTGGATTGGCTATATTATCGATCAAACACCAGGTCCAATGCTGGTAGTACAGCCAACAGTTGAAATGGGAAAGCGTTGGTCAAAGGGAAGATTTGCACCACTAATTGAGAGTACACCATGTTTAAAAAGTAAAGTAAAAGACCCAAGGTCAAGAGATTCAGGCAATACTGTACAAAGTAAGGAATTTCCAGGTGGAATAGTAGTAATAACCGGAGCAAATAGCAGTGTAGCACTGAGATCTATGCCAGTAAAATATCTCTTTCTTGATGAAATAGATGCCTACCCAGGAGATTCAGGAGGAGAAGGAGATCCAGTACTGCTTAGTATTGCTCGAACTAATACATTTGCACGGCGAAAGATTTTTTTAGTATCAACACCAACGATTCATGGAATAAGCAGAATTGAGAAAGAATTTGAAGCAACAGATAAGAGATATTTTTTTGTACCATGTCCGCATTGTAATTACTATCAAGTTCTAAAATGGGCACAAATAAAATGGGAGAATAACGACTCAAGAACAGCACATTATGTCTGCACTGAATGTAGCGGCAAAATAGAAAATCATCAAAAAACAGAGATGCTTGAGCGTGGAGAATGGAGACCTACTAATAGAGTAAAAGGTGAGAAAAAAGGATTTCATCTTTCAAGTCTTTATAGCCCAGTTGGCTGGTATAGTTGGACTCAAGCAGTAGAAGATTTTCTGCATGCAAAAGAGAGTGAGCAATTACTGAAAGTTTGGATAAATACTACGCTTGGAGAAACTTGGGTAGACAAAGGAGAAGTACCAGACTGGAAGCAATTATTTAACAGGAGAGAATTTTTTCCCATAGGCACAGTACCAAAAAGCGAAGTAATCCTCACAGCAGGAGTAGATGTCCAAAAAGATCGTTTAGAAGTAGAAGTTGTCGCATGGGGAAAAAGTCGTGAAAATTGGTCAATAGACTACCAAGTATTTGAAGGAGATACAGGAGGTGGGGAAGTATGGGGAAAACTCTCCGAGCTCTTAAATCATCATTTTATCGGTGAAAATGGGCTTGAATATATGATAAGTATGATGGCAGTAGATGCTGGATATGCAACGCAAGAAGTATACAATTGGGTAAGAGGTCATCAGGGCTCTGGAAGAGTAATGGCAGTCAAAGGTGTAAACAAAGCGCTAGTACCACTTAGCAGCCCAAGTAGAGTAGATATAACAGTTGGTGGTCAAAAGCTAAAGAGAGGAATAAAGCTCTGGCCAGTTGGAGTATCGATATTAAAGTCAGAGCTTTTTCAATTACTTAATGTTTTAAAAGAAGGTGAAGAAGCTCCAGCAGGATATTGTCATTTTCCGGAGTATGCACCTGAATATTTTAAGCAGCTAACGGCAGAGCAATTAGTCAGTAAAGTAGTGAAAGGATATACCAAACAAGAGTGGCAAAAGGTAAGAGAGAGAAATGAAGTACTAGATTGCCGAATTTACGTAAGAGCAGCATCTATTGCGCTTGGTATTGATAGATGGCCAGAGAGTAAATGGAATAGTTTGAGTGAAAAAACTGCAAGTAAAAAATCAAAAAAAATAGTCAAAAGCAGATGGATTGGTGAGCAATAGATGTACGATCAAGAATATTTAGCAAAAGTTGAGCAAGCAATACAAAAGTTACAAAGTGGAGAAAGAGTAGTATCAATTGCATATGGTGACCATGTTGTGCGGTACGGGGAAGTTCAAATAAATGATTTATTGAATTTAAGACAACGAATTAAGGCTGAGTTAAAAGTTGCAGGCATGAGCCAAAGAGGAAAATTGTTTTTTCAACGAGTAAAGGAATTTTATAAATGCTGCTAAAAACCTTCAAGCAATTATTTAACAAACCAAAGATAAAAAGCTCAGCGTGGGATGCAGCAGGCTCAGGAAGAAGATTTTTTCACTTTCAACCAGAGTTAGGAAGTATAAACAATTTGCTGTCTCAAAACCTTGAAACTTTACGTAGTAGATCACGTGATATGGTGAGAAAAAATCCTTACGCTGCAAATATAATTGATACGATAGTAAGTAACTCTATTGGAACAGGAATAAAACCGCAATCAAAAGCAAGAGATGGAGAATTTCGAAAGAAAGTACAAGAATTATGGCTAAAATGGACAGATGAAGCAGACAGTAGCGGAGTAAGTGATTTTTATGGATTACAAGCTCTGGTATGTAGGAGCATGATAGAAGGTGGAGAGTGTTTTGTACGCCTCCGAAATCGTAAACTCGAAGATGGATTTTCTGTACCATTGCAACTTCAAGTATTGGAATCAGAGCATTTAGATAACAAAAGCAATCAGACTCTTGCAAACGGCAATATTATTCGTAGTGGTATTGAATTTAACCGACTTGGTCAAAGAGAAGCTTATTACTTATTTAGAGAGCACCCAGGTGAAGGTTCGTTTGGAGAATCAGTTAGAGTACCGGCAAATGATGTTTTACATATCTATAAACCTTTAAGACCTGGACAAATTAGAGGAGAACCTTGGCTTTCTAGTATACTGCTAAAGCTCTATGAACTTGATCAATACGATGATGCAGAGCTGGTAAGAAAGAAAACAGCAGCAATGTTTGCGGGATTTATTACAAGACTCGATCCTGAGGCAAATATTTTAGGAGAAGGTGAAAGTAATGAGCAAGGAGTAGCACTATCTGGACTGGAACCTGGAACAATGCAGCTTTTAGACCCAGGTGAGGACATAAAATTTTCAGAACCATCAGATGTAGGAGGAAGCTATGAAGCATTCATGAGACAGCAACTGAGGGCAATAGCAATAGGCACAGGGATAACATACGAACAACTAACAGGAGATTTAACCGGTGTTAATTATTCATCAATCAGAGCAGGATTAATAGAGTTTCGTCGTAGATGCGCTATGCTGCAACATAACATTATGGTATTCCAATTTTGCAGACCAGTATGGAGTAGATGGCTAGAACTTGCCACTTTATCTGGAGAGCTTTCTACAACAGATAATCAAGTATTTAAAGATGTAAAATGGATACCACAGGGATTTGATTGGGTGGATCCACTGAAAGATCAGCAAGCACAGCAAATGGCAGTAAGAAATGGATTTAAGAGTCGATCGGAAGTAGTATCAGAAATGGGTTACGATGTTGAAGAAATAGATCAAGAAATAGCAGAAGATCAAAAGCGTGCTAATTCTTTTGGACTTTGTTTCGATTCTGATGTTAATCATAAAAGGGGAGGAAGTGGTGTGGATAAATAAACCAGTAATGGTAGAGAGAAGAAGCTTTGAACTACTATCATTATATAACAGCAAACAACCTATCTTTAAGAACTTAAAGCATTTTCATATAAACCCAAAAGGAATAGCAATAATACGTATTTATGGAGTTTTGACAAAAAAAACAGAAGCTTTTGATCATATTTTAGATATGACTTCGTATGAAAACATTCATGAAGAGATAGAGAGCGCTTTAGAAGATAAAAGCATAGAGACGATTCTACTTGACATAGACAGTCCAGGAGGGGAAGTAAACGGTGTCTTTGACCTAGCTGATTTTATTTATGAATCAAGAACAAAAAAGAGAATTATTGCAATAGCAAATGATGATGCATATTCTGCTGCGTACGCTATAGCCTCTAGCGCTGAAAAGGTATTTGTGAGTAGAACTTCAGGAGTAGGAAGTATAGGAGTAATAGCAAGTCACATAGATCAAAGTAGGTTTGATGAAAGGCAAGGTATTAAGTATACCACAATCTTTGCTGGAAGTCGAAAGAATGATTTAAACCCGCATGAGCCAATGACGTCTGAAAGTTTAGAAAGCTTACAAAAAGAAGTAGGCCGACTATATGAAATGTTTTTGCAGCTAATAGCAAGGAACAGAGGTCTTTCAATTGAAAAGATTCGATCAACAGAAGCAGGTCTATATTTTGGGGAGAAAGCAGTAGAAATAGGTGTTGCAGATGGAGTTACAACATTTTTTGAATTTATCAATAATCATAAAAGTAGGAGTGTTAGTATGACAACTAATGAGTTAACTGAGGAAGGCTACGAGAACTGTCGTAGAGAAATTTTAGAGATAATAAGATTATGTAATATATCAAAGATGCCAGAAAAGATAGGAGAATTTATTGAGCAAAGCGTAAGTGTTGAGCAAGCCAGGGAAGTTTTAATGGAACTGCTAGCAGAGCGAACGAAGAAGACAGAGATACTGAGTGCAATATCACAGAATTCAGGAGAAGATTTAATGATACAGGTAGCAAGAAGTCGTTGGAGTTAAAGTATTTTTATAACCGCCGTATATAGCATTGATAAAAGCGGCAGTAAGCAGTTAAGGAGAGAAATTTATGAGTTGTATAAGCGAACAAAATAATCTAGGTGACTTATTAAAGTATGAAGCATCAAGTCTATATTCAAGAGACCAAATAACTGTAGCGAAAGGTCAAAATATTAAACTTGGTACAGTAGTTGCCAAGAAGACAGATGATGGTTTTATTAGAGTGCTGAACCCCACTGGAACAGACGGCACACAAACAGCAGTAGGAGTAATTACAACCGATATACATAGCAAAGATTCTGATATGAAAGGAGTAATTATTACTCGCAGTGCAATGCTAGCAGATCATGCAGTTGTGTGGCCAGCAAATATCACTGAAGAGCAGAAAAATGCAGCAATAAAGCAGCTTGAAGGACGAGGGATCATCATCCGCAAGGGAGCTTAAAAAAACTATTAAAAACACAAAAGGGGGAAAAGAAAAATGCAAAATCCATTTACAAATACAGCATTTAGCATGACGGCACTAACAAATGCGATAAATATATTGCCGATAAATTATGGACGAATTGAAAATTTAAATTTGTTTCCAAGTAGATCAGTAAGATTTAGACATATTACCATAGAAGAGCAAAATGGAGTATTAAGTTTACTACCAACGCAGTTACCCGGAGCACCAGCAACAGTAGGAAAAAGAGGAAAAAGAAAGGTAAGAACATTTACGATTCCGCACATTCCGCATGATGATGTAGTGTTACCAGAGGAAGTACAGGGAATAAGGGCATTTGGATCAGAAAGTGAACTGAAAGCGCTGGCAGACGTAATAACTGACCATTTACAGCTAATGAGAAACAAACACGCAATAACATTAGAGCATTTGCGTATGGGAGCGCTGAAAGGGATTATTCTGGACGCAGATGGGTCAGAGCTATTAAATCTATACAACGAATTTGAAATCACACCAAAAGTAGTAAATTTTGCACTAGGAACAGCAACAACAGATGTCAAGCGTAAGTGTCTGGAAGTACTCCGGCATATAGAAGATAATCTAAGTGGTGAATATATGACTGGAATTCATGCACTGGTAAGCCCTGAGTTTTTTGATGCACTCACTTCTCATACTAAAGTAAAAGAAGCATATGAAAGATGGCAAGAAGGTGCAGCACTAAGGAATGATATGAGGTCAGGATTTACGTTCTGTGGAATCACATTTGAGGAATATAGAGGACAAGCAACTGATCCTGAAGGAACCGTGAGAAGATTCATTGAGAAAGATACAGGGCATTGTTTTCCACTAGGAACAGCAAGCACATTTACAACATATTTTGCACCAGCAGACTTTAATGAGACAGTAAACACTCTTGGACAGCCACTCTATGCAAAACAAGAGCCAAGGAGGTTTGATAGAGGGACTGATTTACATACGCAGTCAAATCCTCTGCCAATGTGCCACAGACCTGGAGTGCTAGTAAAAATTAGTTCTAGCTGATGAATATAGGAAAACTATTGGAAGATTGTTTTGAGCATTTAGGAGTGGAAGCCATATACTGTAATAAAAATAAGGAGGCGATTCGAAAAATAAAAGTGCTAATTAAACGTCCTGAGACTACGTACTCTCTAGGTGCAGATGGAGCATTAACTCAGCAAATTGCTTCTATAGAAATACGTGATCAGGACGTTACTTCCTTTAGCACAGGTGATTATATCAAGATTGAAAAAAGGTTCTACAAGATTTTTGAACCACCGTTAAAAGATTCTTCGAGTGAAATATGGAAAATTGAAGCAATAGAAAGTGTTTGATATTAAAATTAGTAACAATATTAATGAAATAATCTCCAATATTGAAAGAAAAGAGCAGAAAATAAAACTGGCAGCTATAAAAGCGTTAAACAAAACGGCACTATGGTTAAAAGCGCAAGCAGCTAAGGAAATCAGTGAGGAAAAGAAGATAAAATTGACGATAATGAGAAGAAGGCTAAGAATTTTTAAGGCGAAAACTAGCAGATTAGACGTGTTAATTAGAGCAAATCTCTATGACATTAGAGCATCGACAATTGGCAAAATACAAAAAACAAGAAGAGGATCGAAAGTAGGAAAGCATGAGTTTATAGGAGGATTTGCAGCAGTTATGCTAAAAGGAAATAGCGGTATGTTTAAACGTGAAGGAAGGGCAGCATTGCCAATAAAGGAAGTTAAGTTGCCACTAGAACCTGAGGCTTCAAGGATAATAGGGAATCTTGTTAATTATGAAGTTGAAAAGGTATTTGAAAAATATTTTATACATTATATGAGTTAAATTATATGCATGACAAAGTTCTGGAAAGATTTACATCAAGCAATTTGCAGCACACTGAAGGAAGAAATACCGGCTATACAGACATGTGAAATTTATCCAGCAATAAGAAAAGAATTATTAGCGCCAGCGTTATTTGTAGAGCTTGTGAGTTTAGAATCGGGAAAAGATCCTGGAACAGAGGAATTAGCGCTGAAAGCAAGATTTGAAGCAAGAATTGTGATTGATAGCACAATAGAAAATGCTCCTATTATTGTCAGAACATTAGCTGCTGAGATTGCGAAAGTAGTAAATAAAAATACTTGGAACGTGAAAAATGTTTCACCAGGAGAATTTATCTCTGCAGAAATTGACGGATTTAGACCCGAATTAGATGCATATTTGGTGTGGATGGTTGATTGGAGTCATCAGCTTCATTTAGGTAAATCAGTATGGGAAGAGGGGAAAATTAAGCCACATAAAATAGAAGTGGGAGAAATGCATGTTGGAAAATAATTTTGCCATTGCAGAGTTACAGAGAAAAGTAGCGAATATTATCCGTATTGGATTGGTAAAAGAAATAGATTATGAAGAAGCTAAGGTAAGAGTGAAAATAGGAGATATTGTAACAGATTATCTGCCATGGATAACAAGCAAAGCAGGAAAAGATAGAGATTGGTGTCCTCCAGATATCGATGAACAAGTTATTATACTTTGTCCGCTGGGAGAATTATCTTTAGGAGTAGTACTTCCTGGAATATATCAACAAAAGTACTCTGCTCCAGAGAATAAAAAAGAAATAAATAGTGTAAAATTTCAAGATGGAACAAAGTTTACATATGATAAAGAGAAGCATCATTTAGAGATTGAAGTAGCAGACAAAATAACACTGAAGGCTGGGGAATCGAGTATAGAAATGACAAAAGGTAGTATTAAATTAAAAGCAAGAAGAATAGACTTGAATTAATATATATGAGTAAAGCAATTGTTTGCATAGGAGATCATTGCACAGGTATGCCGGTTCATGTCTGTGTGAGCGGGAGTGAAGATGTATTTGTTAATGGTAGACCTGCTTGTCGTAAGGGTGACATCTTGACTATTGGGGAAACAGTAACGCAAGGATCAAACAACGTATTTGTAAATGGTATTGGTGTAGCGAGAACAGGTGATGTGGCATCCTGTAGTTTTCAAATAGTAAGTAAAAATCAAAGTGTGTTTTCAAAATAAAAAAATTAAAATAGTCGAAAAATGAAAGGAATGGACGCTAAAACAGGAAAAGCGTTAGAAGGAATAGAGCACTTAAAGCAATCGATAATTGATATGCTGACCACTCCTATTGGATCACGTATTATGAGAAGAGAGTATGGTTCTCGATTATTTGAATTAGTAGATAAGCCAATAAATCGTGATTTTACATTAGAAATTTACGCAGCAGTAGCAGAAGCTTTGGAAAAATGGGAAAAGAGGTTTAAGTTAGAAAAAGTAAAGATTGCTGAAGTTAAAGAAGGAAAAATGACTCTTGTACTCGAAGGTATTTATCTTCCAGAAGGCAAATTCATAGATATTAGTGGAGTAGTTGTTTAGAAATGCAGACATCTAATATTATTGAAAAGCTAAGCTATGAGGAAATCTTTTCGAGAATGAAAGAAGAGTTAGTCCGTAGAGATGAAACCTTTTCAGGATTAGTAGAATCGGATCCAGCAATGAAAGTTCTGGAGGTAGCAGCATGGCGAGAACTTTTACTCAGACAAAGGATAAACGAAGCTGTAAAGGGTAATTTACTTAAATTTGCAACGGGAGAAGATCTTGATAACTTAGCTGAATTTTATGGAGTAGAGAGAGAAAAAGAAGAAGAGGATGAAAGATTTAGAAAGAGGGTAAAAGCAAAAATAGCAGGTTGGTCAACAGGAGGAAGTAAGGAATATTATAAATATCATGCACTGTCAGCAGATAGCAGAGTAAAAGATGCACTAGTGGAATCAACTATACCAGGGAAAGTACAAATCTCAATCTTATCAACACAATTATCCACAACTGGCATAGTGTCAGAAGAACTACTTGAAATTGTAAAAAAGCAGGTTACTAGAGATGATATAAGGGTTTTAACAGATACGATAACAGTAATTGGTTGCAATATTACGGAAATAGATATTCACAGCAGAATGAGTATAAGTTCTGTAATATCAAAGGAGGAAATTAAGGAACAGTGCATTAAGAAGTTTGAAGCAAGTAGAAGGTTGGGATGGAGTGTTACAAGATCATGGATAATAGCGAATCTATTTGTAGAGGGTGTAGAGAATGTAGAATTAATAGAACCAAAAGAGGATGTTGTGGTGCTAGGTAATGAGTGTGCAAATTTGAGAAATTTAAAGATTGAGTTGAATTAATGCTAAATGCAACAAAACAGGAAAAAGCGCTAGTAGAAGCAATCGATTATAAAGTAGATCCTGGTTGTATAAGGGGGTTTAAATTTAACCTAAAAGAAGAAGTATTGCCGTGGTTAGTTGAAGAATATGGATTGGGGGAAATTCTACGCTGGGTAAAAGATAAAAGAAAGGCGATAAAAGAAGGAATAAAATTTCAGCGTTTAAGAGGAACACCGGCGTCACTGAAAATAGCATTAAAATGGGCAAATATAGAAGATATTACAATTATCGAAGAGCCACCTGGTAAACATTTTTTTGAACTGCAGATAGGGATAAGGGATGTTCCAAATGACTTTTTTGTAGATGCAGTAGTAGAACTTGCAAAACTATCACTACCAGCAAGATCGCGATTAATGAGGATTTTTAACGATTATTACAACGTTGATAGGTTTATTTTAGATGAGAGTATATTTGGCAGCTTACTATCAGACTATTCAGGTAGAAAGGTTGAAAAAGATGGGCCAGTGTTATCGTTTGGAAGAATAAATTTTTTCAGTTCTAGAGGTTCGTTAGTAGAGATTGTAGACAACTATTTAAGAGAGCATTATGAACAAACATTTAGTAATGACATATATCGATTAGATGTAGCAGTACTTGGAGAAACAGAGACTCACACAAAGGATTACAAAGGCATCTATGAAAGGAGTCATCAGTGGTACAATTTAAAAGCACTATATCCATTACCACAAAGTTTATTACCAGAAATAAAGTTTGCTAAGGCACAAATAGTATTATCGGACAGTTGGAGGTTAGGAGAAATAAATTCGTGCTTTTCAGTTAGTAGTGTAGAGGAAAGAGGGGATAAATTTTTACTAGGGAGTAGCAAACTATCTGAGCAACATTGGAATTTAAAACACAAGCCAATTTTAGAAAGATTCAGCATTATACATGATTACAAAGTAGAAAATTACACCGATCAGAAGATCATAAGATACGGTTTAGCAGAACACAACGTTTACTATAAAAATGATTTAGAGCAAAAAGACTCAATACACGAGTTAGAAAAGCACATTTTAGTATTTTACCCTGGAGTGCTGAAGTGGCACGAACATCGACATTTGCACAGAAATTGGAAAAATAGTCAAATAATATCTCTAATAAATTAAGTATTTATATTTAGATCCTCACATATTATATTAATATTAGGTTAAAGTGTATGAAATAAAAAGAAAAGGACTTGCTTTCTTATGCTAAAACGCACATGACTTGAATAGCAGCAGGTAAACATAAGAAATTTGTCTGGCGCTAGAAAAGCTAATTTTGTGAGGTAAGTATGAAGTTTAGCAAAGAAAAGAGAGAATCTTTTAGTAAGTCTTTTAAAGAAGTATCAAGTAAAAATATCAATAAAAGAAATGAAGAAGGAGAGACGATATTGCATCAAGCAGTAGAAATCTCCAATTACAAAACAGTGAAGTTATTAATAAAAAAAGGGGCAGAGGTTAATGCAAGAGATAAAAATGGTTATACACCACTACACTGTGCAGTATTTGCGAAAAGCTTAGAAAATATAAAAGTGCTGCTAAGATCGGGAGCAGAAGTAAATGCCACTCAATATGTCACTGGATGTACTCCACTGCACTCTGCGTGCAAAATAGGAGGAGCAGGAGTTGAAATAATAAAAGAGCTAGTAAAGGCTGGAGCTGAAGTTAATCAACTGAATAAATATGGTGCAACACCAATGTATTACATATGGGAAAGTGAAAAGTATTGTCTATGTGATAGCAAAGAGAGTGAAAAGGCAAGTAAATTTTTAAGAGAAAAAGGTGGAGTAACAAAAAGTAGAGAACTGACCTGCTATGGAATAGAGAGGATAGTGGGAGAAATAGCAGACATGTTGAATGGAAGCTACATGCCGGAGCTAAAAATAATAGAGATAGAAGAAATAAGGAAGAGAGACAAATCGTTAATAAAGAAAGAATGTCAAAATTTAGCAAGCAAGATAATGAGCCAAGTGAACGAAATGATAGATGAGGTGGTGAGAAAGAAGGCTTAGGTTTAAAGAAAAGGTGAGGTAGATTATGATAAAGCTTGGCAAATTTAATAAGTCAGCAAAAGAATTATTAGAGAACTCATATAAAAATATTTATGCAAGAGACGAGAATGGAAGAACAGTTCTACATTATGCAGTAGACGCAAAAACAGTGGGGTTATTAGTTGAAAAAGGAGTGAATGTGAATGCAGCAGATGCAAGAGGATATACAGCACTGCACCTAGCGGTAACGGAGAAACGTCTAGAAACAGTTAGAGAATTGATAAAATCAGGAGGGAATGTAAATGCTGAAGAGTATGGCAATAAATGCACTCCGCTGCATCTTGCATGTATGGTAGGAGAAAAAGAAATAGTGGAGGAGCTAGTAAAAGCAGGGGCTGAAATAGAGCAAGCAGATAAATTTGGAATAACAGCGATGGATTATGCAAAAAATAGCAAAGAAATAGCCGAGGTATTAAAGAAAGAAACAGAGAAAATGGAAAGTTTGTTAAAAAAATAAGAGTCGTATCAGAAAGCGCAACAGCAGTTGGCAAAGGAAGGGCTAGACCAAATTTGAAGGCTGTAGCTGATAAAAGTTGGTCTTTTTCATAAGAGTAAATGGATTGATGGAAAAAAGGAGTGGTAAGGCTCCTTGCACTACAAAAACATTTGCAGGAGAAACTATGAGAAAAAGAACATTAACTTGCCGATACGAGCCAGATGAATTAGCGGAACAACATCTAGCAGACGCCTATGAGCTGTTACTAAGGTATGCGGTAAAAAGAAACAATGAAAAGGAGATAAAGAAAAATGATAACAGTGGCCTTATATGCAAGAGTTTCATCGAAGAGTCAAGCGCAGAACAATACAATAGAGAGTCAAATTGCCGAGCTCAAGCATAGAATTGCTGCAGATAAGCATGAGTTATTGAATGAGTATGAATTTAAGGATGATGGGCTTAGTGGGTGGAGTTTAGAACGTGAAGGTTTAGATGCATTACGTGATAAAGTAGGAGAAGATCAAATTGATAAGATTTATATTCATTCACCTGACCGACTATCAAGAAAATCTGCACATCAAATGATATTACTTGATGAATTTGAAAAAGCAGGAGTAGAAGTGATATTCTTAAATCATAAGACTGAAAATAATCCAGAGTCTAAATTGTTATTGGGAATGCAAGGATTAGTGGCAGAATATGAGTGTACAAAGATTATGGAACGTAGTCGAAGGGGAAAACTCCATAGAGCAAAAAAAGGCTGTGTAAGTGTCATTGGCATTGCACCTTTTGGTTATAATCGTATAAAGCATGTAGATAGAGAAAAGACAAAGTTTGAAATAAATGAAGAGGAAGCAAAAATAGTAAAGCAGATATTCATGTGGGTAGGGCAAGAGAGAATAAGTATAAGGGAAGTGATACGTAGACTAAGAGATAAGTCAATTAGAACAAGAACTGGAAAGAAGGTGTGGTGTCCAATAATAATTTGGAAGGTATTAAGAAATCCAGCATATAAAGGACAAGCAGCGTTTGGTAAATTAAAGAGGGTTGAAAGAAGAGAAAGAAATAAACAAAAGGTTTCTATCTGTCGCACAGATGAGGACAGCTGGATTTATATACCAGTACCAAAAATAGTTGATGAAGGGTTATTTAATAAAGTACAAAAGCAACTGGATGAAAATAGAAAAAGAGCAAGGATGCAGAGAGAGGGAGGAAAAAAGAAATATCTATTACAAGGTCTAGTTGTGTGTCAAAACTGTGGATATGCGTATAGTGGTGCACAATGTGGAGTTGAGGGAAAAAAGTTTAGCTATTATCGCTGTAGTAGTACTATACGTATTACTGATGGTAGGGAGAAGTGTACTAATAAATTGGTCCGTACAGATATGTTAGAAACAGCTATATGGGAAAAGGTGAAAAATTTACTAAAAAACCCAGAGATAATAAAAAATGAGTATCACCGTAGAATTGCAGAAAATAAAAATGATGAATCATCAGATAAGAAGTTTGCAAGAAGGGAAAATCAAATAAAACAAGGCATCGAAAAGTTAATGGAAGACTATTATAGTCAAGAAAATGTAGGAGATAAAGGATATATAAGTGAGGAAGAATTTAAACAGACGATGAAAAGAATGAGGGAACGCTTAAGAGGGATAGAAGAAGAGAAGAAAAAGGTAGTTGATCAAAAAGCAATAGAGAAGGGAATGAACCTTATCATCAACAGTATAAAGAGTCTTTATTCCAGTGTAAAATCTAATTTGGAACAGCTAGATTGGCAAACTAAGCGTGGCATCATTAAAGTATTAGTAGAACGAATTCAGATTGGTTATGACCAGGTAGAAGTGGCGTTTAGAATCGAAGAACCAGCACAGGATGGAGAGATTTTTAATTTGCAACATTGTACTGGACGTCATGATAAGGGGGCTGGCGGAGTTTGTCAAGCAGGTTTTTTCGTCTCTATTCCCAATAAAAGTTCGTTATTGGTTATGCAGGAAGTCTATTGTAATCAGGCTTTAAGTGTGCGGAAGTAATTTTTTGCATTAGAGTAAAAAATTTTTTCTATAGCTAATCAAAGTGGGATCAAGAGAAACTTACCACTTTCTTTACAAAGGGTTTGATGTTACCATTTGATGAACTATTCTGAATTTATTGAATGAACATTAACATAAAGAATCTAGTTCATGCTTTTTCTAAATTGCCAAGTTTAGGACCATCATCATCACGCAGGTTGGTTATACATTTACTCCAAAACAAAGAGAAAGTTATGCTACCACTTGCATCTTTGATTAAAGAGCTAGCAGATCTTATAATAGAGTGTGAGGTTTGCGGAAATCTAGATACTAAATCACCTTGTTCTATTTGTACTAACCCAAAACGTGACGCTAAGTTACTGTGTGTAGTAGAAGAATTGGGTGATCTATGGGCGTTTGAAAAAGGAAATATATATTCAGGTTTATACCATGTTTTGGGTGGCAGGTTGTCTGCGATAAATGGCATAGGTCCAAAAGAACTCAACCTTGATACTATTCTGAAAAGAGTGACGGAGTCTAAAATTGAAGAGATAATTATCGCAATTAATCCAACATTAGAGGGCCAAGTTACTGCACAATATATAATTGAATTGCTAAAAAACTTGAATGTGAAAATATCACGTCTTGCTTGCGGCATACCAATGGGCGGAGAAATTGACTACCTAGATGAAGGAACGCTGAGGATAGCACTTACTTCAAGACAAGAATATGAGTTAAATATAAAATAAGGTATGTACTTAAAAAAACTTATATCATGGATAACATTTAAAAAGAAAGAAGCAGCACCACTACCCGAGGTGGTGTGGGAGAATGACTATCTTGGCTATAAGCAATTTTCAGGCAAATTCAACACTATAATTAAAACGATTGATCAGTCTTTTACAATAATATCTTTAGAAGGATATGATGGATGGGGCAAGACGTTTTTTCTGAAAGAGTGGGTAAAAGAGTTAAAACAGCAAAATGAAATTGCAGCTTACTATAACGCATGGGATATCAATGCATTGGACCAACCACTACCCTCTTTTTTAAATTTTCTATTTGAAGATCTATTTGCGTCGTACGAAGTAAAAAGAAGCGTTATACAACAGTTCAAGAACATAAACCAAGAACTATTTTCTTTAAATACACTAGGAAAGCTGATCAGTAAATCTCCACTTGCTATGCTTTCAGTATTTCTTGATGCTGCAAAAGAGGCTGATAAAAAAGACATAGGTTTTGTCTTGAGTGAATTAAGTCTTCTCCAAAGAAGAAAAGAGAGTACTAGAGATTTTAAAACACAGTTAGCGGATGTGGTTAATAAAATCAGAAAAGACAAAAACATTTATATAATGGTGGATAATCTTGATGTGTGCCGTCCTAAATTTATCGTTGATTTTTTGGAATCTATAAAGTACATGCTTGATGTGGAGGGGCTGGTTTTCATTATTTCTGTCAGTAAAGATAAGAGCAATATGCATAAAGCCATTAGCACGATACTTGGACCAAATTTTGATCTAAAATCTTTTACTGATCTCTTTTTACATTTACCAAAACAACCGATAGAAAAATTTACAAAAGAACTGTTTCAAAATATTAAATTGCCGAAAAAATCAAAAAGTTTAATTATAGATAGTTTTATATTTTATGCAGAAAGCCTATCACTATCGCTGAAAACAATAGAATATTGCGCAAAAAAAATAAAACTATGTCTTCTGAATTATATAAAGGAAGAATTACCTGATCCGAATTTGTTTTCATTTTTGGTAATACTGCAATCGATAAATATTGATATATATGAAGAATTAGATTTATTGTATCAAAAAGCGCTGGAGAAGATTGAGAGTGAGTATAAGTCTCTAATTTTGGCTCAAATAAATGGTCAAGAAGAATGGGAAAGACTTAAAATTTCTTTAGAAACTGCCTTTGCAGAGAAGAAGTCAAAAATTAACAAAGCTATAAAGAATATAATATTTTGAAAAGATACCCTACCTTTGCATATACAAAGATAGGGTAACATTTGATTAACGCCTTTTTACTATAGACCTGCTGCGAATCAAGCGATAAAAAAAGGAAAGGAGGGTGACTAAAATCAAGGTTAACTAAAAGGCGTGCTTAAGATTTACAATACCAGCAATAATATTGAACCTCAGGTTATATTTTTTCTGAAAATTGCGATAAACATTCGACATAATCTTAAATATCTTTATCTCTCGGATCTTGTTTTCTACTCTCATTCTAAATGATGCTAATCTTCTATTATGCTCTGGAGTTAATGGCTTTTTACGATACTTTTTATATGGAATTATAACATTGCTTTGCAATTTTTGCCAACCTTGATATCCAGAATCGGCATGTTTTATGCTATCAAGTGGTAAATATTTTTCTTGTTTCCTTATGCGGAAATCACTAATTCTACCACGGTATGACTTTGACACTGATAAAATTCTTCCTCCTTCTTCGATAATAATCTCAGTTTTCATAGTGTTGGTTCTTTTTTTTCCTGAATATGATTTCTTCCGTTTTTTACTATCTTCTGGTCTCTGTATTTGCTGTTCTGTAACATCAGCCAAAATCTTCAGTATTTTTTCTGGCGTCATACTTCTATCTTTTGTTATAGTCACTTTTTTGGCGAGTAATGGCTCTATTCTCTTAAGTAACCTACATACATTTGCGTTGTGTACATTGAATAGGCATCCTAAAAATCTATGTGTTATGTAAGTGCGATAGTACAAAATTACGCAAAACAACTTATCTTCCAGAGTTGGTAGTTTTGATCTTCTACCATGACACTTTTTCTGTTTTTCCCATCCAGACCTCACTTTTTCCACTACTTTTTCGAACTCCTCTATAGTTAAACCTGTTATATTACGAAAGTTTCTTGGGTATTTTTTCATATTATAGTAACTAAAGCTCATTTTTTTTCCTTACTTGATCTGCTTATTCTTCTTCTACCTCTCTCACATCATTTTTTCAATCACCTTTTGCAGCAGGTCTTATGTTATTATCTTGTTCAAATTTTCTGATTAATTCGCTTACATTGACATTAGATAATTTTTTGCCTGTAGATTTGTCATTATGTGAAGCATCAGGTTTACGAATGTCTTCCTTACTGTTACTCCTAGTAATATTACATCTGACAATGCTTGAGTTGTGAGACTTATCGCTTATATCTGAAATATTGCTTTTTTCACTACATGAAGACGAATTACTCGACATATTGTCTAAACTAAAACGCTTTTTACCTTGATAGATTGGATTCCAATCAAGTGGATTATAAGCTTTAGCTTTTTTATCAAGAGTGCTGCTACTAACATCACTAACACCACTATCCCCTGAATCACGGCGTTGTTTGTTAGGAGTGCTATGAATATTGTCTTTCATGAGTTTTTGCATTGTTGGGCCAAATGTTCTTCCAAGATTGCTACTTACTGTTTTATTGCTATCATTTGCTTGGGAATGAGATGCATTTCGCTCAAAAATCGCTTTTATTCCAGCAAATTTAGCTTGGGAAGATTTCGGAGGAACAGGTGGAGCAACCATACCTTTTGAGTTTTCATTTTTAGGAAAATTTTTTGGATTATTTTTTTCTACTGTAGTATTCATTTTTTTACCTCTAAACCTATTAACTAATAAAAGTATAAATTGAGAGTATTAATTTTATAATAACGATGCTAATAGGTTTCAAATAAGCATCGCCAGAGGACTCTCTATATAATGCTTAAAGGCGTTTAAAAATTTTGCTCCGAGTGCTCCATCAACTGCTCTATGGTCAACAGAAAGTGTTACTGTCATTATTTCTGCTATCTCTATTTTCTCATTCATAACAATTGGTTGTTTTTTGGATGCACCAACTGCCATTATGCAGGATTGCGGCGGATTGATTATAGCACTGAAGGCTTTTATACCAAACATACCTAAATTAGAAATAGTAAACCCTCCTCCTTGAAACTCTTCAGGTTTCAATTTTCCAGATCTTGCTCTGCTTACTAAATCTTTCACTTCTTTTGATATAGATAAAATACCCTTTTTATCAGCGTTTTTCACTATAGGAGTAATTAATCCATCTTCAAGTGCCACGGCAATTGAAATATCTATATTTGAATATCTCAGTATTTTATTATCTATCCACGAAGAATTTATATCAGGAAATTTTTTCATGCTAAAAGCCACAGCTTTTATAATTAAGTCATTAATTGTTACTTTATTGTTTTCATCTGCTGAGTTAATCTCATTTTTGAGCGATATTAACTTATCAACTCGGCAGTCTACAGTTAAATAAAAATGTGGAACATTCTGTTTGGATTCAGTTAAGCGCTGTGCTATCACTTGGCGCATATTACTTACTTCAACTATTGTATTTTCCTCAGGACTTTCAGTGCGTGTACCACTGCTTAAAGACTCCAACACATCAGCCTTAATTATGCGACCATATGGACCTGTACCTTTTAATTGCTGCACATTAACCCCTTCATTTTGAGCTATTTTCTTAGCTAATGGGCTTATTTTTGTTCTACCTTCTACATAACCCTCTGTCATCCCAGTGCTTGACACTGGTTCTTTTCTTCTGGATTCCAGCGTCACGCGCTGGAATGACACCGAAGAATGACTTGTTGGCTTTCCGTTTAAATCTTGGTGTTCTGATTTTTGATTATCAACAGCACTTTTTGTCACTTCCTTTTTAACTGCACTATTGATGGAAGTTGAGGTATAGTTATTAAGCACACTGCTATCTTCTCCTTCTTCCAGCATTAAAGCTATCAGCTGATTTACAGGCACGCCACTTGTTCCTTCTGTTACTAAAATTTTTGCTAAAACTCCTTCATCTACAGATTCAAACTCCATTATGGCTTTATCAGTCTCTATCTCAGCAATTACATCGCCTACTTCAACTTTGTCTTGTTCTTTTTTATGCCACTTGACAATTTTTCCTCCAGTTTTGCTCATTGTCGGTGAAAGAGCAGGCATTAATATTTCTATAGGCATTGATTTTGCATTTAAAGATCTATTCAATTTTTAATTTACTCTTTATCTTATGTCAATCTAATCGTGAATTATGATGAATAAGTCTGTTACACTATCTCTCACGTCATCCCAGTGCGTGACACTGGGATCTTGGTTCAGTACTATTATCCTATTGTTTTTATTATTTAGCCATAGCTTGTTTGCTAATAACTTTGTTTCAACCAAATCAAATAAAATCAACATGAGAACGGGACCAGGATTTCACTATCCTGTAAAATGGATATACACTTGCAAAAATCTGCCCCTGAAAGTGATAGAAGAGTTTGAGAGCTGGAAAAAGGTTTGCGATATAGATGAGGACTGCGGATGGATAAAAGGCAATCTGCTTAGTGATAGGCACCACGCAATGATAAAAGAAGATACTTATGGATATCAAAAACAGAGTGTAGACAGCAAGATTACTATGAAAATAGACAAGTTCGTTGTAATGAAAATAGAAAAATGTAACGAAGAATGGTGCTTTCTTTCCACCCCAAAACGTAAAGCATGGGTACAAAAAAAACATATATATGGGGTTGATTAGGTTGATAAAGGATCTGGATTAACACTAGTTTCCGGACCTTCTGTAGCAGACTCTTCAGATGAAGCAGGAGTTGCACTAACTTCTTGAGGTTCTGGAGAATTATTTTGCCATATAGTGCTGTCACAAAAACTCTGTAACATCTTCTCAGCAGATGAATCTAAAATTTGTACAATAGACTTTTCACTTTGTTCTCTTAGCGATTGATCCATTCTAGAAATCAACTTAAGAAACTCACTACCTGATTTTTCAGCTTCACTTTTTATTTTACTTTCTATGCTTGCAATATTACCTTGATCAATTTCTTCTTTTGTTATGTTGAATGAATTTGCAACATCTTGATATCCAATCTTGCAATTTCCACAACCAATTATGCAAAAAGCAATAGAATTAGATATTTCATTTGCAGCCCACTTGTGTATAGTGTAAGCCAAATAATTGTCATGGTATTTAATGCTAAATTGTTGTTCTATTAGTTCAGAAATTTTATTCTTTAGAGACATAAAGTACCCTCCTACATTCGTTATACCTTTTTGTTAAGATACACCATTTACTACATGCTTTGTTTTAATTAATTATTAAAACAAGGGAGTGTTAAATAAACCATACGCGTCAAGTTAAGAAGTTGTAAGCAAGTTTAGGGAAGTTAAAGTAGATAACCTGGTCTTCCTATACCTGTCCTTTATAGAAAATTGTGACCAGTCTGTGGTAAGTTTTTTCAGAAAAATTCTCAGGTTATTAATTTTACTATTTAACGCTAAAAACAACTCCCTAATCCTTCTTTTTAGTTCAATGAAGGCCTTTGTTAAATTCAGCTCTGTATTCTCTTTCAGCTTTGTACAGCCAAATATTCCATGAAATATAAGAATTGCACACAATTTAGCATATAGCCCACATAATACTCTGTATGACTTTCCTTTAAGTTCATCAAGCCTGATGTGACTCTTATACAATTTAAATAATAATTCAATCTGCCACCTTACTCTGTAAATTGTTAAGACCTGCTCAGCGCTAATTTTACTTTCTGGAACATTAGTTATGAATATCGACCAATCCAGCAATTTTTGATTCTTTTGAGAAGATGTGTATCCATGTGACTTTGCTAACTTATTAGCCCTTCTTCTTCTGATTATAGACTGTTCTTCAGTTAATTTTTGACATATAATTCTGGCTTTAATTTTTACTTCTTTCCCTAATAGCACTTCCCTTTCTAGAAAGGATTGACCTTCTAAACATTCCAATAACTCTATTTTTTGATTTGTTTCGATGTCATATGTGTTTGTATCAGATTTATAACGGCTAACAAAATAAGCTCCAGCTTCATCAATTTGTTTAAAAGAAGCTGGCACGAAGTAGCCCAGGTCTGATATTAACAGATCATTAGTTGATATATTGCTTAAATGGCTTCTATAGCCCTGATCTGACCTTATTCCTTCCGTAAGATTAAGTTGATCCAGCGTCTGGTTTAAGTAGTCAAAAAGTATCTGTAATTTTATTCTAGACTTAGCATTGCTTTCATAATCACTATAGCTAGTGCCGTATCCTTTGTACATATTTTCCATATTATTAGGCAAGCTAATGTAGCTACTGTCCAATAATTTGACGCTTTTGAATTGCTTTAAAATTTTACAATCAATTTGTAAGCTATTCCTAAATATTAATAAGGATTCATTATACATTCTTCTCATAAATTCTACTGCTTCTTCAGCAAATCTCCAATCTAAACCCTGTTTTGTTATTTTTATTGAGTCTTCGTTGAGTAACTGACACATCGTTTCTATGCTGCAATTATCAACTCCTATATTACCAAAAACTATTGCTTTTATAAACGACGATCCTCTAAGCTTTCTTTTCCTTTTTATAAAACCTACCTCATCTGATATTTCATCTGCCTTTTCATTGAAGAATTCTTTGAGTTTTTTTGACAAGCACGCTATTCTGTCCATTGTAAGTTCTCTCTATTAAGCTATCCAAGAGAACTTATACCCTATTTTTCCTTCTCTCTGCTAATTTTCCTCTCACTTTTCCTTAACTTGACGCGTATGGTTAAATAAACTGTGTCAAACCGCATTTTTAGTTCAACTCAATTTTCAATCTGCCGGGAAAGAAGATATCAAATTGAGACATAGTTAAAGCCCAATTAGGATAGTCCATTTTTGCTCTACCTTTTTTATAGCACAATATACTATACCTAATATATTATACATACATTTACTTACACAACTCTTTGACTTTAAAAAACCATAAACACTATTGGATACATGGACTGCAGCGGGCGACTACGCCATTCATTGATTACTGGTAGCAATTTGTCAGTGATACTTGATATCTCTGCTACCGATATTTTGTGATCATAAATTTCCTCAACATGTAACGCTATATCTCTATAGCTCATACCACTGGCAAATGTGCTCAAAATCTTCGTTGCAAGCTCTGTTGTTTGCCTTTTTTTGACTATTTGTGGTTCAAAGCTTTCCTCCCTATCTCTTGAGCTCAAATGAACCAGCACTTGTCCGCAAAGTCTTTCCATTCCTCCCATTTCTTCGGTTACTCTCTTCGTGACCTTACCCAGGAAAAGTGGAGAGAAAGTTGAGACGTTTTTATAGTAAAAAATGTTTTCATAAAGAGGTGCAATATGACAAATGGAAGAGAGTATACAGCAGAGTTCAAAGAAGAAGCTGTAAAACTTTTCAGAGAAAGGGGAGAAACAATTTCACAAATAGCAAGGGATCTAGGTATAAATCCCGGTATATTAGGTAAGTGGATAAAGAAGTATAACGAGAAAAAGTCAGCAGTAAATGCATTTCCGGGCAGGGGTAACGTAGCGCCTTATGATAAAGAGAGATTTGACTTAAAGAGAGAGTTAGCAAGAGTAACAAGGGAAAGAGACATTTAAAAAAAAGCCCTGGGATATTTTGCCAGTCAAAAAGAGTAAAATATCTTTTTATAAAAGAGCATAGCAATTGCTATAAAGTACAAGAATTATGTAGAATTTCTGGTGTATCTGCTAGTGGTTATTACAAATGGCTTGCTAAAAAAATAAGCAATAGGGAATTGGCAAAAAAAGATCTATTAGCAGATATTCAAAAAATACATCAAGTTTCTAAATGCAGATATGGTGCCCCTAAAATTCATGCTGAATTGAAAGCTTTAGGTAAAAATTACAACATCAAAACAGTGCAAAATGTTATGAAAGAAAATGGCATTAAGGCTATACTTAAAAGAAAATTTAAAACCAAGAAACGGCAAACTGACAATAGAGTCATAGTTCCCAATATATTAGATCAAAATTTTATTACCGATCAACCAAATAAAGTGTGGGTGACTGATATTACTTATATAAGAACCAAGAAAGGATGGCTATATTTGGCAGTAGTAATCGATCTATATTCACGTATGGTAGTTGGCTGGTCGATGAGTAGCTCAATAAATAAACAGTTGGTTATTGACTCTTTGTTAATGGCCATTTACAAGCGTAACCATCCCAAGAATCTACTATTACATAGCGATCAAGGTTCACAATATACTTCAAAAAATTACCAAAATCTACTAGCTATAAAGAACATAGTTCCTAGCATGAGTCACAAAGGCTATTGTTACGACAATTCCGTTGTAGAAAGTTTCTTTAGTTCTCTGAAAAGAGAGTTATTAATAAATACTGCTAAGTACTCCAAACAGTCTATTAAAACTGCTATATTTGAATATATAGAAATTTTTTATAACAAACAACGCAGACATTCTACTATTAACTATTGCATCCCTGAGCTTTTTGATTCATCATTCTCTTTGTAAAAACATTCCCAACTTTCTCTCCACTTTTCCTGGGTAAGGTCAAGCACTGGGATGACAAAAAAAGAAGACTACTTAGATGACGGGAGAATTGAATGACATCGTTTACTATACAATTCATACAGTTCTGGATAAAAAAATTAGCTAACAAATTTATAAACATCAGTATATAGCTCATCGATGCCTGGCTCTTTACTATTTTTAGCAAAATCTTCCGACTTTTTTACTAAATCACGTACTTCCTTATCAATTACTTTACATTCTTCTTCTGAAGCAATTTTATTATCTATCATGTATTTCTTTAAAGTGCCTATAGGGTCATGATTTTGCTTCATATCTTCAACTTCTTCTTTTGAGCGATAAGTAGCAGGATCTGACATCGAATGGCCGCGATATCGATATGTCTTCATTTCAAGCAGGATAGGCCCTTTTCCGCTGCGTATGTGTTCCGCTGCTTCGCTTGTAGCCGCATAAACAGAGAAAAAATCCATTCCATCAACTTGTTTTCCAGGAATACCAAAACTTTCTCCTCTTTTATATAACTCTGTTACTAAAGTTGATCTTTGCACGGAGGTTCCCATTGCGTATTCATTATTTTCTATGATGTAAACCACAGGCAACTCCCACAAAGATGCCATATTGAACGATTCGTATACTTGTCCTTGATTTGCAGCACCGTCGCCAAAATATGTAAATACCACATTATCTTTTTTCTTATATTTATTAGCAAATGCTATTCCTGTGCCAATTGGAACTTGTGCTCCCACTATTCCATGCCCGCCGAAGAATTTTTTTTCAACGTCGAATACGTGCATCGAACCACCTTTACCTTTCGAGCATCCTGTTTCTTTGCCGGTAAGCTCTGCCATTACAACATTTGGATCAGAATCACATGCGAGCATTAAGCCATGGTCTCTATAACTTGTGATAAAAGCGTCACCTAATTTTGATGCAGCTTGAGTTCCAACTGCAACTGCTTCTTGTCCTATTGATAGGTGACAGAACCCGCCTATTAATCCCATTCCATATAATTGGCCTGCTTTTTCCTCAAATCTGCGTATGAGTAGCATTTTCCTGTAGAATCCAATTATCTGTTCTTTAGTGAAATTTTCTGCTTTCATATCGATTTCTTTTTCATTAAACTAACACAATACCAGGAATTTTAAATTTTTGCTAATGAACTATTACCACTGGCTTGAGGCTTTTCACGTTATCTCTGTTATCATGTGGATGGCAGGTATGCTTTATTTACCCAGGCTTTATGTCTACCATGCAACTGTAAAACCGGGATCGGAAAATGATAGCTTGCTTCAAACAATGGAAAAGAGGCTACTTAGATATATCATAAACCCTGCAATGCTTTTCTCACTTGGTCTTGGAATTACACTAATGGTTATTAGGGAAGCATATCGTGAAGGATGGTTTCATGTAAAAGCATTTGCAATACTTTTGATGTTAATTATTCATATGCTACTTGCAAAATATAGGAAAAATTTTGCAATGGGTTCGAATAAGAAGTCACATATTTATTTTTGCGTTTTAAATGAAGCAGTTACAGTATTGATGATAGTTATAGTTATTATGGTTGTTGTAAAACCTTTTTGACTGACCTTACCCAAAAAAAGCAGAAAGCTCGTATCTGTTCAGATGCATGGCTAATGTACAATACTGAAATAAAAATTCCAGTGCTCCCTTTCTTGTCATCCCAGTGCTTGACACTGGGATCCAGCTTTCTTTACAAATTCACCAAAAGTGCTTCATTCTATAACGCAAAACCCATACTCACCAAACTCAATGCATTACTTGCAATTAAGTTTCCTGGATGCCAGTGTCAAGCTACTCGGATAACACCATTCTTTTTCCTGGATCCCAGTGCTTGACACTGGGATCCAGTTTTTCGTATAATTTTGTCAAAATCTATTGTGCTAGCAAGTTCACTAGCGTCACGCGCTGGTCTGTTAGACATTTACGTGTAGGGTGAAAAAGTTTTGAAAAAGACATACCAAATATGAAAGGCCTATATATTAAAACTTACGGCTGTCAGATGAACGTTTATGACTCCGTTTTAATGGAAAATGTAATTAAACCTTTGGGGTTCAACGTTGTTAGTGATGCAGGGAAAGCCGATTTAGTGATACTGAATACTTGTCACATTAGAGAGAAGGCAGCAGAAAAGCTTTATTCTGAGCTCGGGAAGATTCATTCGTTACGAAAAGAAATGACTATAGTGGTGGCTGGGTGTGTAGCGCAAGCAGAGGGAGAAGAAGTGTTCAGAAGGGCTCCATTTGTGGATATTGTTGTTGGTCCGCAGAGTATCGCTACTTTACCGGAGCTGATAGTCAAAGCAAGCAGAAGTAAAGGTCATGTAATAAACACTGATTTTCCTGAAGTTGCAAAGTTTGATAAATTGCCAGATAAATGCTATGGCAATAGCCAGGGGTCTTCTGCGTTTCTTGCCATACAAGAGGGTTGTGATAAATTTTGTACGTTTTGTGTAGTACCCTACACTCGTGGAGCTGAGTATTCACGACTAGTAAATGAAATATTCCGTGAAGCATTGAAATTAGTTGCAAATGGAGCAAAGGAAATCAATTTGCTTGGTCAGAACGTCAATGCTTACCATGGGGAATGCGAAGGGGAAGTGTGGGATTTAGGAAAATTAATTAGTCATATTGCTAAAATTGAAAAGCTAGAAAGAATCCGCTATACAACTTCCCACCCAAGAGATATGCACGAATCTCTCTACTTGGCACATGCGGAAGAGCCAAAACTCATGCCATTTATTCACCTGCCTGTGCAGTCAGGTTCGAATAAAATATTGCACGCGATGAACAGAAAGCACACTGCAGAGGAGTATTTGGAAATAATAGACAGATTTCGCAAATTGAAACCTGAAATCGAATTTTCTTCTGATTTTATTGTTGGTTTTCCTGGAGAAACCGAAAAAGATTTTGAAGAAACTATAAAATTAGTAGAAAAAGTTAGATATGCTCAGGCTTATAGCTTTAAATATAGCCCAAGACCAGGAACGCCAGGAGCGGAAAGAAAAGATCAAATACCAGAAGATGTTAAAACAGAACGTCTTCTTCGTTTACAGAAACTAATTAGTAAGCAACAACTTGAGTTTAACCAGAGTATGGTGGGCAAAACTGTTCCTGCTTTGTTCAGTGATAAAAAAGGCAAACACCAAAACCAAATTATTGGTAAAAGCCCATATATGCAATCAGTGTGCATTGATGATCCTGAAGGTAAATACAGGGACAAAATAGTGAATGTAAAGGTACTGGAAGCTCGGCAAAATAGTTTGTTGGGGTGTGGGCTACGGAAATATTTTTGAATTTGTAATTTTTCAGAAAGCCCTATATTCTTTAGTTTTACATAGTGAACATGAAGTCAAAGCATTATCCTGATACAGTAAGTAGTCCTGATTTTTTGTCGTTAGAAAAAGAAATCATAAAATTTTGGCAGGAAAATAAAGTTTTTGAGCGGTCAGTTGAGAAACGTTCTAAGGATAATTGTTTTGTCTTTTATGATGGCCCTCCATTTGCAAATGGCCTTCCGCATTATGGACATTTACTCACTGGTTTCATCAAAGACGCATTTGCAAGATATCAAACTATGCTTCAAAAAAGGGTTGAACGTAGATTTGGTTGGGATTGCCACGGATTGCCAGCTGAGATGGGTGCAGAGAAAGAACTTGGAATATCGGGCAGGACTGAGATAGAGAAATTTGGCATTAAAAAATTCAATGACCATTGCCGCACTTCTGTGATGAAATTTTCATCAGAATGGGAGAAGTATGTAAATCGGCAAGCAAGGTGGGTAGATTTTCATAATGACTATAAAACCATGGATAAGTCATTCATGGAATCGGTCATGTGGGCATTTAAGCAGCTTTATGATAAGGGCTTGGTGTATGAATCAGTACGCGTTGTTCCCTATAGCTGGGCGTGCGAAACTCCATTGTCTAATTTTGAAACAAGACTAGATAACGCGTATAGAGAAAAGACTAGCAAAGCTGTAACTGTTGCATTTGAGCTTTTAGAAAACCCACAGCAGTTTAAAAGTGTATGTAAATTACTTGCTTGGACTACAACTCCTTGGACTCTTCCTAGCAATCTAGCATTGGCGATAGGAAAGGACATCAAGTATTGTGCAGTGTCAGTCCATTCTTTGGTGTCATTCCAGCGCGTGACGCTGGAATCTATTTCTGGATCCCAGTGTCGAAGCACTGGGATGACAGAAGTTAATGAAAGAAGTTCAGTGAACAGTGAAATTTATATTTTCGCTGAAAGCTACCTAGAAAAATTTATCAGCTACTCTGAACAAAACAATATTCCATATGAAAACTGCAATATAAAACTTAAAGCGAATGATCTTGCAGGCCTTTCCTATAAGCCGCTGTTTGATTACTTTAAAGATACAAAGAATGCATTCCGTGTTTTTGTTGCTGATTATGTTACAGGAGAAGATGGTACTGGTGTTGTGCACACTGCTCCTGGATTTGGTGAGGAAGATTTTAATCTCTGTCAAAGCCACGATATCCCGGCTGTTTGTCCAATTGATAACAGTGGAAAATTTACTGCTGAAGTTTCGGATTTAGCGGGAGTTCACGTTTTTGATACTAATGATATAGTAATAAAGAAGCTGAAAGGACAAGGAAATTGGTTCAAAACTGAGCAGTATATTCACAATTATCCACACTGCTGGAGAACTGACACTCCTTTGATCTACCGTACTATGCCTTCTTGGTACGTTGCCGTTACAAAATTCAAAAACAGGATGGTAGAGCTAAATAAGAGAGTTAATTGGATACCAAACCACATTAGAGATGGTCAATTTGGAAAATGGCTTGAAGGGGCACACGACTGGTCAATTTCACGCAATCGATTCTGGGGTACTCCGATTCCTGTGTGGCAATCAGATGATACAAGATATCCAAGAGTAGATGTATATGGTTCGATAGAAGAACTAGAGCGAGATTTTAATGTTAAAGTAGATGATTTGCACAGACCATTTATCGATACTTTAACAAGACCAAATCCTGATGACCCGGCAGGAAGATCAATCATGCGTCGTGTACCTGATGTATTTGACTGTTGGTTTGAATCTGGCTCGATGCCATTTGCACAAGTTCACTATCCGTTTGAAAATAAGGAGTGGTTTGAGTCTGCAGATTTTATCACTGAATACATAGCGCAAACCAGGGGGTGGTTCTATACGCTCTTTGTATTGTCCACTGCTTTGTTTGATAGGGAACCATTTAAGAACTGCATATGCCACGGTGTTGTTTTGGATGTAAAAGGGCAAAAATTATCCAAACGTTTGAATAATTATGCAGATCCAATAGAGGTTTTTGATAGGTATGGTTCTGATGCACTGCGTTTTCTTATGCTTTCTGGATCTATTGTTTGTGGTGGTAATTTGCTGCTTGATAAAGAGGGAAACTCAATACGAGATGTTCTGAAAAACGTAATAAAACCTATTTGGAACAGTTATCACTTTTTTACCATGTATTCAAATGCAGATGGAATTAAAGCTGAGGTTTGTAAGGATTATCAAAGTACGATTGATCGTTACATGATCTCCAAATGTTTTGAAGCTGTAGAAAGTATCCAAACTTCTATGAACAGCTATAACTCCCAAGAGGCTTGCAAAATTTTGATGAACTTTTTGAAGTGCTAAATAATTGGTATATTCGTCGCAGTCGCGAGCGTTTTTGGAAAAGTGATTTAGATCAAGATAAAACTGATGCTTATAATGTTCTATATACGGTTTTTTATTACATACTAAGAGCTGCAGCTCCTTTGTTGCCACTTATAACAGAGAATATATGGCAAGGGCTTAAGTATGAAGAAACATCTGTTCATTTGGCTGATTTTCCACAATTAGAGAGATATGATAGTCAGCTCATTGCCAAGATGGATTTAGTGAGAGAGGTGTGCAACTCTGCACTTTCGATCAGAAATACTTTTAATATACGTATCAGGCAGCCACTTGGCAGTATGACCATTTATCATAAATCTTCCTGCAACTTTCTTGAAGGTGAACCGCTTTCTGTCATCCCAGAGTTCTCTCCTGTTATCCAAGTAGCTGACACTGGGATCTGGTGTGCTGAGAATTCAAATGAGTACCAAGAGATGATAAAAGATGAGGTGAATATAAAGAAACTAGAGTTGGTAAACAAACTTGAAGATATTGCGTCACTAGAATTAAAGCTAAACTTTCCTATGCTTGGGAAAAGAATTCCAGACAAAATTAAGAAACTAGTTCAATATGTCAAAGAGGGGAAATGGTGGCAAGTTGAAAAAACTCACTCCGACGTCATCCCAGTGCTTGACACTGGGATCCAGATGCAGATTCCAGCGTCACGCGCTGGAATGACAGAAGGTTCCGCAAAAGGTTCAATATTTTTAGGAGATGAAACAGAGAACTATATTATAGAAAAAGGCGAATATGAACTATTATTAAAAGCAAACAGTGAATTTTCCTCTGTATTTGATAACAACAAAGGGGTTGTTATCCTAAACACTACTTTAAATGATGAATTGATTCTAGAAGGGCTCGCGAGAGATATTGTGAGGCTCATTCAAGAAACTAGAAAACAAGCTGATTTTCATATATCAGATAGAATTAGAGTAACAATCAAAACAGAAGATGAAAAAATTAAGGAAGCAATAACTACATGGAATGAATATATAAAAGAGCAGACCCTTGCCTTATCTTTGGACATTAATAAAGAGATCGAAGCCGACTTCTATTCTAAAGAATATCAAGGGTTGATAGTTGGTATCAAGTTAAGTTGTTAATAAAGTTGCAAAGTTACTAATGTTTATGCTATACTTAGATTGCTTAGGGTAAGGTTATAATATGAATAAAGCTGTTGCAGATGATTATGAAAAAGTTGTTAACAATAGTGATGGTTTAGGTAAAGTAGAATCTATTGTTACTTTGGAGGAGGAAGAAGAGTTTTTTGATGCTATGGAAGCTGTTTCTAATGTAGAAGAAGGGAATGATTTAGGTCTTGCTACTTCAGAAGAGGAAGAAGAATTTTTTGATGCTGTGGAAGAACAAGAGCCGTTAGCTAATTTTAACGTTCCACTGAGTATATTTCATTATAAAGATTATAACTCTGACTTTTTTACTTCTTGGTATAATATATCAAGCGGAATATTTAAGGAAATAAACAGAGCTTGCCCAGAGAAGAAAGTATTAAATTTAGCTCTGTCAGTTTTAATGCTCCCTTATATTGCTTTTACTGCACTGGGATTAGTCATATACAGTAGATTTAAAGCAAACAGCAAGAAACAAGAAGGTGTAGGTGAAGATAAGGCAAAAAAGGGTGAAACAAGTGTACCGAAAAGATTGGCATACGGCGCTCTTGCTGCAATAGCAATTTTTGTTAATGTGACTGTGCTTGTAGCCTTAATCGTTCCTGCAACAGTTGCTTTGGCTACTTTTTATCTTTTAAATAGAGATTTATCTCACTCTTTAGTTACTGCTCTTAAAATAAGTATGGGGCGGTATTCTAATAAGCATCAAAATATTGAGGTGTCTTTTCATGAAAAGGAAGTTACTGGACCAAATATTGCGTGGGATATGGAAATAGAATTTCCACCGCAATTTAAACGATTGCTTAGAGATTTGTATGAAAATGAAAATAACAAGTGGTTTGATGTGACGCGGGATTCAGAGCATAGCATCGTACTGAAATTGTCAACTAACATCAATTTAAAAAATGGTCTTAAGCTCTTACGCAATGAAATCAAGGATGTGCTTGCAACTTCTATTCAAGAATTTGCGAAGACTATGGAAGAACTGATAAAGCTAGAAAAGAAAGAGATTACATATGATAAGTTGAAGGAATTATTGAACGAATTCAAGTCGAAAGTGGTAGATAGTATAGGTCCTAATTTGACAAGTCACTTAATACAAAGTGCTTATCAAGTTGCCTTTATACAAGCAATTAAGTTTCAGCAAGATAGACGGGGAGAAGATTTTTCGCTGGAAGATGAGATAAGAAATACTTTGGTAAGACAAGAATTGGAGAATCAAGGTAAGGAATTGCCAAGTGAAAAAGAAATGATAATAAAAGATCTAAAAGAACTGCTATTAGGTGATGATATAATGGAGTTGCTTGATAACGCAGATGATATAAGTGATGATGTGCTTCTTGTGCTTAAAGCAAGGTGGAAACAGTTCATAGAAGAAGATGACATAGCTGAAAGGAAAGTAATTGATATATGTAAAGATATATATCCTAAAGAAACAGAAGAAGCTCTAAATAATGCTAAAGAAAGAATTAAAGATTTAAAAAAAGAAGGAGAAGAAAGATATGTTAGGATACATGGAGAATTGAAAAATATATATGATGAAGGAAAAAACAACTTAATAAACAATGATTTAAAGAGGAAATTAGAAGATCTTTTTAAGTTCGAGTATGATAATCAAGAGGTTGAGCAAAGGCTAGTAAAATCAGTGATAAAGAGAGCTGAAAGTAAGTTAAGTCAATCAGATATACCAGATAAGGAGAAGCAAAGCTTAGGGAAGCAGCTTAAAGATTTAGAAAAGGAAGCTTTAGCTAAAATAAATGACTTTGTAGAAAATATGTATTTAGAAGTAACAAAGTGTAAAATGCTAAATTTATTTAGAGGTCAAGCAAAGTCTATGAAAGGTTTATGCGACCTATTAAAAGAGGATGCGCCAAGTCTAATAGAAAGGATTGGTGCGCATCGAGCAGAAATTGCAAAATGCTTGGAACAACCTACACTATTGAGAGAAATAATAGAAGGGAGTAAGGATTTAAATAAGTACTTAAAAGATGAGCAAAAGAGAAGAGGAGAAAAGCATCCAAATACAAAGTTAATACAGAAGCACTTAGAAAATAACAAAGAAATTCTAAAAGCATTAGAACAGTTAAAATTGGAAGAAAAAGAGTTGTTGATAAATGAAAAAACAATAAATGATTATAGAGAAGAACTAGAATCTCGTGAAAAGATAAAGTTTGCAGTAATAGAGGATGATTTACTGAAAGCGTTCGAGCATGAAACTTTTGATGAAGAAGCAGTTAAAAAGTTATTAAAAAAAGCAGAACTTGAGTACTATTTGGCAGAAAAATGCATCAAATATCCTGTAATTAAAACAAAAGATAATATCAAACATTTTAGTCAAAATTTATTGTCTCCTTTAATAGACAGACTGGTGAAAAATATAATAAATAATGTGCCAAAAAGCGATAAGAGTTCATGGTTGCAACCTGTGAAAGCTGTTCAGACAGGCTTGGGATATATTAAAACAGGTCTTGCCGTTGCAATATACGGGGATAAGAGCACAGAAGGAAAAGCGTTGAGTGTGGCACATGATACTCATAAGGAAGTAGAGACATTTCTTCAATGTTTTCAGTCAAATTATGAAGGTGTTGGAGCCTTTTTAGGTAATTTATTTTCTGATGATGGAGAAGCATTTAAAAATGATGTATGGCCTAAAGTAGAAGAGCATTTGCATGGAATGTGGAGTAGATTTTTTAAGGATATTGAATTCAAGATAGGGAATAAATTGGATGAAGTAAATGTAACACAGCAACGGCAGGAAACTGTGATTGCGGCTTAATGACTAGTTCTCAAGGTTCCTCCGGTATTTTCATATATTAAATTGACTATAGCACTTAATTCTTTTTGGATCTCTTTTTCAGTTAAAGTGTGGATTGGAGAGCAGAAAGTAACTGATAATGCGATAGATATCTTATTTGGTTCTATATTATTTCCATGGTATACGTCAAATACTAAAACTTCTGTGATGAGCTCTGAGCTTTTTTTTACCACATTGATTATGTTACCTACTTCCACATCCTTATTTACAATAAATGCAAAATCGCGTTTTACACTTTGGTATTTATAATCAATAAAATTTTTCCTACTTATAGGTAACTTTCCAATGTTTTCTAGCATCACTTCAAAGGCTACAATTTTTTGTTTGATATCAAACAAATCCAGTACACTTGGGTGCAATTCCCCAAAGTAACCAACTATTTTACTTCTAAAAGATAAGGTACCTGACTTTCCTGGGTGATAATATTCTTTTTCTGCTCTTTCTATCATTAAATTATCACAATTGACGTTAAAAAACTCCAAAGCTGCTATGCAATCAGCCTTTGCGTCAAAAACATCTACTTTCCTATCAGTATTATAATGGTTTCGCGGTAAATTATTTCCTGTTCTTATTCCACTTAAGACATGTTTAGACCGAGCTTCACCATCGTAAATCGGCCCAATTTCGAAGATTGCAAGATCAGATACTCCATGGGCAATATTATCAGCAGTGACTTGCAATAAATTTGGCATAATACTTGGTCTCATCATATTAAAGTTATTGTTAAACGGATTATCGATGATAAATAACTTATTCGAGTAACCAAATTTTTCAGCTGTCGATTCACTCATAAACGACCAGGTTAGCACTTCATGAAACCCTCTGTTTGTCATCAAAATACGCAAATTGTCGTATGTACTATCTACTTCTACAACATTATTTGGTAGTGGTTCTTCTTTTATTTTGTCATAGCCGTATATCCTTGTTACTTCTTCAATTAGGTCAGCAGGTATAGTCACGTCCGGTCTCCAGCTTGGTACTTGTACATTCCAATTGCCTTCGGTTTTTTTATCAATATTAAACCCTAGTTTCGTTAAGATATCGAGCACTTCATCAGGCGATACAGACACACTTCCAAACTTGTTCACATCCTGATAATCAAAGTTCACCTTGGTGTCAGCCTTATCTAAGCTGCCAGCAGACACTACGCTTGAGACTTCTCCACCACATAAATCCAAAATCATTTTAGCTGCAAGATTGAGTCCCTCAAGAGTCAATTCAGGATCAACTGAACGTGCAAATCTGTAACTAGATTCTGTGGAGATGTTCATCTGCCTTGCAGATTTAGCGATAGATATAGGGTCAAACCAAGCAGACTCTAAAAAGATATCAGTAGTTTCAAGAGTACATTCACTGCACTTTCCACCTATAATTCCAGCAACTCCATGGATATTTTTACTATCAGAAATAACGCTTGTGTCCGTGTTTAATAAGTATTCTTTACCGTTCAAACCAGCAAATTTTTCTCCGTCGTTTGCTTTGCGTACTGTGAGCTCTCCTTCTATTTTTTTTGCATCATATGCGTGCATTGGACGATTAAAAGATATCATAATATAGTTAGTAATGTCAACTATTGTAGAAATGGAGCGCATTCCTATCGATTCCAATTTATCTTTTAGCCACTTTGGGCTTTCTTGATTTTTTACATTGGTGATGTGTATTCCACTAATAAAACTTTCTCCGTCAGTCACTTCAACATCGATTGGTGAATTTATAGAGCTGGTAAGTTGTGGAATGCTTAAAGTCTTTAATGTCCCAATTCCAGTTGCAGCAAGGTCGCGAGCTATTCCATAAATGCCTAAGCAATCTCCACGATTTGGAGTAACATTTATATCAATTACAGGGTCACAATTGAAAAATTTATCCCCTGCTTTATAATCATCAGAAAGCTCGATTATTCCTTCACTTTCCTCTTGAACTAGCGCAAGTTCAGAAGCAGAGCAGAGCATCCCTTCACTTAGCACTCCTCGTATTTTTGTGGGCTTGATTGTAAAATCACTTTCTGGCAATGTGCTACCAAGAGATGCAAGCACAGTTTTCATACCTTCTCTAACATTGTTTGCTCCGCAAACTATTTGTAGAGTTTTACTTCTGTCATCTACTTTACATAATTTTAATTTATCGGCATTTGGATGAGGTGCAACTTCTAATACTTTTGCAACAATAAAACCAGCTAATTTGGTATTGTCGATCACATCTTCTACTTCTAACCCTATGTGAGTTAATTTATCGGTAATTTCTTCTAAACTAGCATTGGTTTCTAAGTGTTCTAATAACCAAGATAATGTGAATTTCATGAACCTTTAAAGAAATAAAAGAGTTATTGTAATATAAAATGTAGTGCTTTTAAAGCTTGTTGTAGTGGAATACTTCTACATCATTGTTTATGATGTAGAAGCTTTTGTAACTTTATATCTTCTTGTAAAGAGAATCGATCTTCTCTATATCACCTTCTAAGTTTACTTCCATGAAATACTGAAGATTAACCTTATGGTCATCATGGTGAAAATGACAAACATAGCCGCCAACGGTTAGTGGTCCTAACGTGTTATGATTTTCATCTAATACTTGACCTATCATTCCATAATCACCGGTATTCTCATCAAAATAACCGTCAGTGAATCTAATATATCCACTACCAAATTCCTGCTCTAAATTTAAAGGATGATTAGTGTTAATAAAATCTATTTCGTTCACAATAATACCTCACTAAAAATTAAATTATAATTAAAATAAGATGTTAAGTCAAGAATTTAAAATAAGATTGGTAGATATAGTATGATTGTAGTTAGCATCTTAATTACATGTTTTATTAATATATTAATGCTATAATAATACAGGGCTTTCTATCTTAGTGCGATCCGAATAGTCGTGGTTTTGTGATGGTTAAATTCCATCTTCCCTAGACATCGGGGATAATGTATGTCTCACATCTTGGAGAATGGCAACCTCTGGGATGCAAGCATGAGACAAAAGCAGGTAATACCTAACCTTTATGGTAAATCCCTGCAAACAGAGTTAGATATGGTTACGAGAGGAACTTATGTTTGAATTGTCGTCAATATCAATATGCGAAATAAGGTTGATACGCATGGACCAAAATGGTATGAAGCACAAGAAGAATCAAGGTTTTGATGCTTGATTATGGATGTTTTCAGCTTCCGGCAAATAGTAAGAACCTAAGTTTAACGTGAAACGAAACCATGGAACGGAGTAACCACATGGAAGCTCTTATTATTCTTTATTTAAAGGATAATCAAGAAGGTAGCCAACCGAATGCTTCTATGTGGAAGGATTGTTTAAGAAGCTAATGCCCGAAGTAATATTTGGGATATGCAGACGTAAACACTGTAGTTTGGAAGGTAAAGTTGTGAATAGTAATAAATATGTTATAGACCAACAAAATGTTAGGTATAAATGGCGTACAATTCCTTGGCGTAAGTTAGAGAAATTTGTATTCAAGTTACAAAAGCGAATTTACCAAGCTGCAAAGTGTGATGATATCAAGAAGGTACATAAACTTCAAAGATTATTACTTAACTCAATGAGTGCAAAATTGCTAGCTGTTAGAAAGGTAACTCAGGATAACAGAGGAAAGAAGACAGCAGGTATTGATGGAAAGGCTAATCTTAATCAAGAAGAAAGATTGCAATTAGCATATTCTTTGGATATAAGAGAGAAAGCTAAACCATCAAGACGTATTTGGATTCCAAAACCTGGGAAAACTGAGAAAAGGCCGTTAGGCATACCTACTATTTCAGAGAGAGCAAAAGAAACACTTATGAAAATGGCGATAGAACCAGAGTGGGAGGCAAAATTTGAGCCAAACACATATGGTTTTAGACCTGGTAGATCATGTCATGATGCAATAGAGGCTATATTCATAGCTCTTGGAGGTAAGACAGCATTTATATTAGATGCTGATATTTCCGGATGCTTTGACCAAATTGACCAAAACGCCTTGCTAAAGAAACTCAATACCACACCAACTTTTAGAAAGATAATAAGAGGATGGTTGAAGGCAGGTGTTATGGAAGATGGAAAGTTTAAACCCACAAAACGTGGCACTATACAAGGAGGAACGATATCACCGTTACTTGCATGTGTTGCATTATATGGATTAGAACAATATGTCAAACAAGCATTAACAAATGAACTTTTTCAATTTATGAAAAAGAAGCGTGGTCAGGGATCGTATGAAGAGGTAAAACAATCAATAAGCGTAATCTTTTACGCAGATGATTGTGCGCCGTAGAGACACGGGAAGTGTTGAAGCTTGCAGTAGATGAGGGAGGGCCCCTCGGAGCCGGTTTGCAAGAGCAGGCTTCAAACAGCCATAAGCTGCTTTAGTAAAGAGCTAAGGTAGTGAGCGTTATGGAAAAGGCACAATTATGTGTCATGTATGAAATAGAGAGACGAACGTAAGTGAACCACTGATGAGGTGTCGAAAGCGTAGGGACGACGTCAAAACCAGGGGGTAGTCGTTAACCTGGGATAAATCTACCAGGAGCTTGTTTACTGGGTAGGTGGCGTCCGGCATAAAAGTGGCGTGAATCTATTTTAGGCTACTGCATGGAACTACGGGAACCTGTCGTTTTGATGATAAGGGAGAAGTCCAAAGAGCCGATCTCTGAGGATGAGAGTACCGATGCGAAAAACAGGGGCGGATCAGCTCGTAGTAGTGAAGAAGTTTCTGTAATGGAAATGGAGCGAAGGAGCTGAGTTATTTAGTTTTAATTATTTATCAACCGAAAGGGAGGAGTTAATGAATAAAACAAAGTCTTTTGATATGCCGAAGCAACTTGTTTGGAGAGCTTATAAACAAGTATCGAAGAATAAAGGAGCGGCTGGTGTAGACGAGGTTACGATAACAAAGTTTGAAGAAAATCTAAAAGATAATCTATACAAACTATGGAATCGGATGTCATCCGGAAGTTATTTTCCAGAGCCAGTAAAAGCTGTTGCAATACCGAAAGGTACAGGAGGAGGACAAAGAACTTTATGTGTTCCTTCAGTATCAGATAGGATAGCGCAAACAGCAGCTACAATGTATCTTGAACCGTTAGTAGAGCCGATATTTCATAAGGATTCATATGGTTATAGACCAAATAAGTCTGCATTGGATGCGGTATATACAGCACGGAAGAGATGTTGGAAAAATGATTGGACAATAGATCTTGATATATCTGGATTTTTTGACAATCTGGACCACGATTTAGCACTGCAGGCTATCAAGAAACACACAGACTGCAAATGGGTCATATTGTATGTTGAAAGGTGGATGAAAGTCCCGATTCAGCAAGCAGATGGCAACAAGGTAGCTAGGGATAAAGGAGTTCCGCAAGGAGGTTCAATAAGTCCAATCATCTCAAACATATTTATGCACCATGCATTTGATATGTGGATGAAACAAAATTACCCAACGGTACCATTTGAAAGATGTGTGGATGATGCGATAGTACACTGCAGAACTAAAAGACAGGCAGAGTTTATGAAAGCAATGATTGAAGAAAGATTGGCCAAGTGTAAATTGAAGTTGCGTCCTGAAAAGACACAGATTGTGTACAATAAGGACGACGACAGAAAAGAAGAATATCCCATACAAAGCTTTGATTTTCTAGGCTATACTTTCAGACCTAGAATAGCAAAGAATAAGATGAGGAATTATTTTGTCTCATTTCTACCAGCAATTTGTAACAAAGCCAAAAAGAAGATCAAGAAAACCATAAAGTCATGGAGAATACATCGGGTCACGTGGACCACATTAGAGGAAATATCGAAGAGAATAGATCCAATAGTCAGAGGCTGGTTTCAGTACTATGGCAGGTTTTATAAATCAGAGATGTATCCATCTCTCAGAAATATAGAGAGATACCTCATAAGATGGGTCAGAACCAAGTATAAGAAACTTCGAGATCACGGAAGGCTAGCAAAGCAATTTCTAGGAAAAGTGAGAAAGAGGTCTCCAAATATTTTCTATCACTGGACACTTGGGTTAGGATCAAAAGACTAAATAATGGGAGCTGTATAAACCGAGAGGTTTCCGTACAGTTCTGCGAGAGACTGGTGGGGAAGCTCCGCCGGTCTACTCTCCTTGTCATCATACATGAGAGTGAAGAAATTATTCTTAAGGCGAAAGTTCTGGTTGAAGAATGGTTAAAAACCATAGGTCTAGAGCTAAAGCCATCAAAAACAAGATAACTCATACTCTAAAGGGAGAAAAGCCAGGTTTTGACTTTCTGGGGTTTACGGTAAGACAATATCCAGTAAATCGTGGTAAGAGAAGCCATAAAACAATAATTATGCCAAGTCGCGAATCCGTGAAACAGCATACATGGGTCATCAAACACAAACTGAAGAAATTGCGTGGTGAATCGCAGGGAGCAGTAATAAAACACATTAACCCAATTATTAAAGGATGGTGTCAATATTACACTTCAGTAGTATCATGTAAGATATTTAGTTTGTTAGATCACATTATGTTTGGAAAACTTTGGAAATGGGCAGTATATAAACACCATAACAAAGGAAACCGCTGGATCAAGGAAAAATACTTTAAAAAGTATGGTAACGATAATTGGCGATTTATGACAAGTAATGGAGTAAATCTTACCAGACATGGAGATTACGTTATTAAACGGCATACCAAGGTGAAAGGAACCAAGACACCATATGATGGTGATTGGGTATACTGGAGTAATCGTCTGAAGAGAGTACCAGATAAGCCAACAAGAGTAACAAATTTATTGAAGTTACAACAAGGTAAGTGTGATTATTGTCAACTTTGGTTTAAAAATGATGATATTTTGGAAGTACATCACAAAGACCAAAATAAGAAAAACAATATAACCAAAAACTTATCTTTGTTACATGGACATTGCCATGATAATTTACACAGAAAGTGTGCATGACAAGCACTAAATTGCAGGGGAGCCGTATGACGGTAACCTGTCACGTACGGTTCTGCAGTCGAGTGGGGAGAGGTGACTTTCTCCACTTAGATAACGTCGTTGCAGCATAACAATACTAACTATAAAAGTAGTGAGGCTGAGACTGCTCTACCAGTATGCCCCTTCTTAGCGTGCATAGTGCATAAAGGTAAAATATGCAAGGAAAAATAGAAAGATTATTTGCAGATTGTTTTACACATCTGGGAGAGCAAGCATTGTATGAATCAAAGGATAAGTCATACATGGTTCAGGTGCTGAAACAACAACCAGATAAATTATATGGAATTGGTGAAGGCCAATTTGTCGGGGAGATGTTGATTTTGGAGGTGAGTGTGTTTGATGTATTGCAGCCAGTAGTAGGAGATACTTTTTCCATAGGTAGTTGTAGATACAGAGTACACACACCGCCACTTAGGGACAATTCGGGAATGATCTGGAAAATTCAAGCACCGGGGGTGTAAAATGTCTATTAATATAGAAGTTACCGATAATATTAATAAGGTAATTAAAAGTGTAAATGCTGAAAGGAAAAAAGTGGAAAAAGCGACGGTGAGGGCATTAAACAAAACAGCGCTGTGGGTAAGGTCACAAACTGTCAAACAAGTTAGCGAAGAAAAACAAATACCAAAGAAAGCGATGAGAAAAAAGTTAAGTGTGGATAAAGCAAATAGAAAGCGTTTGTGGTCTATAATAAAGCTGAGTTCGCAGTGGATAGGAGTAGCAAAATTTGGGAGTATAAAACAGACAAAGATAGGAGCAAAGGTAGGAAGCCGTACGTATGAAGGAGCATTCATAGCAACGATGAAAAATGGTCACATAGGAATATTCAGGCGAAGGTATACCACGTCTTTGCCAATAGATGAAATTAAAATAAATACCCATGCTCGGGAAACAATGAAAGAGTTAGTTGATAATGAAGTAGAGAGAGTATTTGAGAAGTATTTTGATCAGCAAATGAGTTATATGAAATAATGTTCTGGGGAAATTTACATCAGGCAATCTGTAATAAGCTCAGGGAAGAGATACCAGCAATACAGACATGTGAAGTGTATCCAACAATAAGAAGGGAAATAGTAGCGCCAGCGGTATTTGTAGAGCTTGTGAGTTTAGAAACGGGAAAAGATCCGGGAACAGAAGAATTAGCCCTGAAAGCAAGATTTGAGGCGAGAGTGGTAGTTGATGGAACAGTCGAGGATTCCTCGGTAGTTGTGAGAGAATTAGCAGCAGAAGTAGCAAGAGTAGTGAATAAAAATACTTGGGACGTGGAAAATGTTTCACCAGGAGAATTTATATCAGCAGGAGGGGATGATTTTAAACCAGAGTTGGATGCATATTTGGTGTGGTTGGTCGAATGGGTTCACGAGGTACATACAGGTCAATCAATGTGGTCAGAAACTGGTATTATACCGCATATAATAAGCGTGGGAGAAAATGTTGGAGCATAATTTTGCAATTTCAGAGCTGAATAGAAAATTAGCGAACATTGTCCGTATAGGAGTTGTAAAAGAAATAGATTATGAAAAGGCAAGAGTAAGAGTGAAAATAGGAGAAATTTTAACAGATTATTTGCCGTGGATAACGAGTAAAGCAGGAAAAGATAGAGATTGGTCTCCGCCAGATATCGATGAACAAGTTATGGTATTTTCTCCTCTTGGTGAAATATCATTAGGAGTGGTGTTAGCAGGAATATATCAGGAAAAATACCCTGCACCGGAGAATAAAAAGGAAATAAATAGTGTAAAATTTCAAGATGGGACAAAGTTATCATATAACCAAGAAAAGCACCATCTTAAGATAGATGTAGTAGATAAAATAACGTTGAAAGTAGGAGAATCAAGCATAGAGATGACAAAGGAAGGAATAAAACTCAAAGCAAAAAGAATAGATTTAAACTAAAATATGGGTAAAGCAATCGTTTGTATAGGGGATTATTGCAGTGGAATACCGGCACATGTTTGTATGAGTGGTAGTAACGACGTTTTTGTAAACGGTAGATCTGTTAGTCGAAAAGGAGATATCTTAACTCTAGGTGAGAAACTAACGCAAGGGTCAAACAGCGTATTTGTGAACGGTATGGGAGTAACGAGAACAGGAGACTTGGTATCGTGTGGTTTTAAAGCGATAAGTGGAAGTAGTAATGTTTTTTCAGAATAAAAATAAACCATGTGCTATACTTACCAAAAGTAAAATTATGAACATGGATATAACTACTAGCCTATTAGGAGACGTTAGTAATTTAATAGATAGAGCAAAGAATCATCTTTCTGTTCAATTCAATTATACTCTAGTATTGTTAAACTGGGAAATTGGCTCCAGAATTGATCAAGATATCCTAAAGCACAAACGTGCAGATTATGGGAAGCAAATCATCTCCCAACTTGCAAAAGAACTTCAGATGAAATATGGACGTGGATTTGATAGAGCTTCATTATTTCGGATGGTGCAATTTTCCAAATTCTTTCCCGATCAAGAAATTGTCGCGACACTGTCACAACAATTGAGTTGGTCACATTTTGTAGAAATTATTGCAATTTCTGATGAGCTGAAGCGTAATTATTATATAGAAATGTGTCGTATTGAAAGATGGAGTGTTAGAGCACTACGTAGTAGAATCGATACCATGTTGTATGAACGTACAGCACTAGCAAAAAAGCCTGAGGACTTCATAAGACAAAGCATCAAACAGTTACGTGAAGAAAATACGTTAGCCCCCGAATTCATTTTTCACGATCCATACTTCCTTAACTTTGTGGAATTGCCATCAAGTCATAGTGAGACTGATCTAGAAAATACGATTTTGGATGAATTGGTAAAATTTTTACAAGAGTTTGGTAATGATTTTTGTTTTGTGACACGTCAAAAAAGGATGAGTACCGAAAGAATTGATAGGTATTTAGACTTGCTATTTTTTCATAGGGGATTAAGGCGCCTTATTGCAATAGAACTAAAAATTGGTCGATTTGAACCATCTTATAAAGGGCAGATGGAATGGTATTTAAATTGGTTGGATAAAAATGAACGAAAACCAGGTGAAGAAAAACCGTTAGGGATTATTTTATGTGCTGATAAGGATCAAGAGGATATAGAATATCTTGAACTCGAAGGCTCTAATATTCATGTTGCACAGTATTTAACACAGTTGCCACCTAAGGAAATCCTTGAGGAGAAGTTGAGAAAAGCTATCTCTATAGCTCGTGAAAAATACGCAAGTACTAAGAAGAAAATGATTAAACAGATATAACACAAAAGGCAACGTGTTTATGCGAGGAATGGACGTTAATACTGGAAAAGAGCTTGAAGGAATAGAACATTTGAAACAATCAATAATTGATATATTAACCACACCGATAGGATCACGTATTATGCGGAGAAATTATGGGTCACGACTATTTGAATTAGTGGATAAGCCAATCAATAGGGACTTTACGCTGGAAATTTATGCGGCAACAGCAGAAGCACTGGAAAAATGGGAAACAAGATTTAAATTAGAAAAAGTAAAAATAACAGAAGTGAAAGAAGGAAAGGTCAATATTGCATTAGATGGTATTTATCTACCAAATGGGAAAAATATTCATTTTGAAGGAATTGTAGTATAAAGATGGAGCAGCCAAATATTATCGAACCACTGAACTTCGAAGAAATCTTTTCGCGAATGAAAGAGGAGTTGATACGTCGAGATGAAAGTTTTACAGCATTGGTAGAAAGTGATCCAGCAATAAAGATTTTAGAAGTAGCAGCATGGCGAGAACTTTTGCTCAGAGAAAGAATAAATGAAGCAGTAAAAAGTAATTTACTGAAGTTTGCAATGGGAAATGATCTTGATAATTTAGCTGAATTTTACGGAGTGGAAAGGGAGAACGGGGAAAATGATGAAAGTTTTAGGAAAAGAATCAAGGCAAAAATAGTTGGCTGGAGCACGGGAGGAAATTATCGGTTTCAAGCACTCTCAGCAGATAGTAGAGTAAAGGATGCGCTAGTTGAATCAAAAGTGCCAGGAAGTGTAGAGATCTCGATTTTATCCACGGAGTTATCCACAAATGGCATAGCGTCTGAAGAACTACTTGATATTGTAAGAAAGCGAGTCACCAGGGATGATATAAGGGTATTGACAGATACGATAACAGTAGTTGGTTGCAATATTATTGAAATAGATATCCACAGCAGAATTAGCATTAAAAGACCAGATATTATTGAAACGGTGAAGAAGAAATTTATCGAAAAATTTGAAACAACGAAAAGATTAGGATGGAAAGTAACGAAATCGTGGATTATAGCAAATTTGTTTGTGGAAGGAGTGGAAAACGTGGAATTAATCGAGCCAAGAGAGGATGTTGTGGTACTGGGGAATGAGTGCGCTTTCTTAAAAAGTTTAAATGTTGAGTTAAATTAATGCTATTACCGCCAAACGCAACAAAGCAAGAAAAAGCGCTGGTTGATGCAGTAGATTACAAAGTAGATCCTGGTTGTATCAGAGGGTTTAAATTTAGCCCAGGGGAAAAAGTATTACCATGGATAATAGAGGAATATGGGTTAGAAGAGATTCTACGTTGGGCAAAAGACAAAAGAAAAGCCGTAGAGGAAGGAATAAAATTTCAGCGTTTAAGAGGAACACTGGAATCACTGAAAATAGCATTAAAATGGGCAAATATAGAAGATATTACAATTATTGAAGAGCCACCCGGTAAACACTTTTTTGAGTTGCAGGTAGGGATAAGAGACGTACCAAATGATTTCTTTGTTGATGCAGTAGTAGAATTAGCAAAACTATCACTACCTGCAAGATCGAGACTAATGAGGATTTTTAACGATTATTATAATGCGCAGAGATTTATATTGGATGAGAGTTTATTTGGAGATCTTCTTTCTGACTATTCGGGGGTAAAAATAGAAAAAGATGGCCCAGTGTTATCATTTGGAAGAGTAAATTTTTTCATGTCTCATGGTCCAGTTATTAGGATTGTAGAAAACTATCTACGCGATCATTATGAACGAGCTTTAAGCAATGATATATATCGGTTGGATGTAGCAATCCTTGGAGAAACTGAGCCTCACACAAAGAATTATGACGGTATTTATGAAAGAAATCATGTGTGGTATAACTTCAAAGCGCTATATCCGCTACCACAGAGCTTATTACCTGAGATTAAGTTTGCGAAAGCGCAGATAGTATTATTGGACAGTTGGAGTTTAGGGGAAATAAATGCATGTTTTCCAGTAAGTAGTATAGAAGAGAGGGGAAAAAGGTTTTTACTAGGAAGTGATAAGCTATCTGAACAAGTGTGGAATTTAAAATATAAACCAATTTTAGAAAGATTTTTTGCCGTTCACCACTATCAAGTAAAGAATTTCTCTACCCCCAAAATAATAAGATTTAGCGTAGCAGAACACTACATTCATTTTGAAAACGAATTGGATTCAAAGCAAAAAAATGCAACATACGAGCTAGAAAATTACATTTTAGTATTGTACGGAGGTGTCTTAACTTGGCATGAACATCGTCATTTGAACAGGTCTTGGAAAGAAAGACAGCCCATATGCTTAATATACTAAATATATATATTTATATCTTCATATACTATATTAGTATTTAGTTAAAAAAGGTGTACTACGCAAAAAAGACTTGCCTTTTTATACTAAAACAGCTATAAATTAGGTAGGTGTAGGTAAACATAAGAAATAGATCTTGCACTGAAGTGAGCCAAATTGGCGTATGTTTTTATAGTGAGGTATGTATGAGGTTTAGCAAGGAAAAGAGAGAAGCTTTTAATAAGTCATTTTATGAATTATTAGAGAACTCGTTTAAGAATATTAACGAAAAAGATGAAAAAGGAGAAACAGTATTGCACCATGCAGTAGAAATCTCTGATCGCAAAACAGTGAGGTTATTAATACAAAAAGGAGCGGAGGTCAATGCAAGAGATAAAAATGGTTATACACCACTACACTGTGCAGTATTTGCGAAAAGCTTAGAAAATGTAAAGGTGCTGATAAGGTCGGGAGCGGAAGTAAATGCTACTCAATATGTCACTGGATGTACGCCACTGCACTCTGCGTGCAAAATAGGAGGAGCAGGAGTTGAAATAATAAAAGAGCTAGTAAAGGCAGGGGCTGAAGTTAATCAACTGAATAAGTATGGTGCAACACCAATGTACTATATCTGGGAAAGTGAAAAGTATCGTCTATGTGAGATAGCAAAGAGAGTGAAAAGGCGAGTAAATTCTTAAGAGAACAAGGAGGAATAACAAAAAGTAGAAAACTGACGTGCTATGGAATAGAGGGTCTAGTGGGAGAAATAGCAGATATGTTGGATAGGAGCTATTTACCTGAGTTAAAAATAATAGAGATAGAAGAAATAAGGAAGAGAGACAAATCATCAATAAAGAAAGAATGTCAAAATTTAGCAAGCAAGATAATGAGCCGAGTGAACGAAATGATAAATGAAGTGGTGGAGGCAGACTTAAGATATTAAGTATATAAATATATATTTTAATATAATATACGAAAAAATGTATATATTTTGTAAAAAAAACTTGCTTTTGATGGTAAAACAGGCATAGCTGAAATAGTGTTAGGTAAACAAAAAAAATTTACCAAGCACTAAAATTTTGTGGTTTTTATAGTGGGGTAACTAAAATGTTCAATTTAAATAAAAGAGTGGAAAAATTAAAGGAGAATTCATTTCATGGAATAAATGAAAAAGACGCAGAAGGTTGCACAATATTGCACCGAGCAGCACAAGTGTCAGAGCCAGAAGTGATAAAGTTACTGATAGAAAAGGGAGCGAAAACAAATATAGAAAACAAAAGCGGAGAAACACCATTACACCTAGCAGCATTCTATGGAAAGGTAGAGAATGTAAAAGTACTGTTGGAAAAAGAAGCAGATGTAAATGCTAGAAACGGTAAAAGAAATACGGCATTACATTATGCGAGCCTAATGGGGTATGAAGAAACGGTAAGGGAGCTAATAAAAGGAGGGTCAAATATTAATACTGGGAACTACATAGGAAGGACCCCCCTGCATGAAGCAGTATTTATGAGGGAAATAGGGAACGTGAGGGCAATATTAGAAGCGGGAGGTAATGTAAATGCGAGAGATCATAAAGGATATACACCAATAGATCTGGCATATATGGCAAAGACTAAGGAGATAATAAGAGAGTTAGTGGCGAAGCAGAAGGTTATGGAAGTTGATTGAGAAAAGGAAGGAAATGGTATTAGAGAGAAAACCGTTGAGGGAAAAGGGACAATTATTTGGAAGAGAGCTTAATGGATGAAAGATAGCGCTATGTGTTTCCAAAATTGTGCATAAAAGTAAAACAAAGGTTAACAGTTGCGTCTTTTTCGCAAGAGTAATGGATTTATGGAAAAAGGGAGTAGTAAGGCTCCTGAACTATGAAAACATTTACAGGAGAAACTATGAGAAAAAGAACGTTAACTGTGATCTGTCGATATGAGCCTGATGAGTTAGCAGATAAACGCTTATCGGATGTATACGGGCAACTGATAGAGAGATTAATAAAGAGAAAAAAAGAAAATAGAGAGAAAGAAAGAAATGAAAGTAGTGAGTTTATATGCGAGAGTATCATCAGAAAAGCAAGCACAGAAGGGAACAATAGAGAGTCAAATAGCGGAGTTGGAGCGTAGAATTAGTGAAGATGAGCACAAGCTACTAAATGAGTATAGATTCATAGACAATGGGTATAGTGGATCAGATTTAGAGCGTCCCGATTTAGATAGGTTACGCGATAAAGTAGGAAAAGGAGAAATTGATAAAATTTATATTCATTCACCAGATAGGTTATCACGAAAAACTGTATATTAAATGATCTTGCTCGAAGAATTTGAAAAAGCAGGAGTAGAGGTAATCTTTTTAAACTATAAAACGGATAAAAGTCCGGAGTCAAACTTACTATTGCAAATGCAGGGAGCAGTAGCGGAGTATGAACGAGCGAAGATGATGGAACGGTATCGGCGGGGAAAACTCCATGCGGCAAGAAGAGGCAGTGTCAGTGTAATAGGCAAAGCATCTTATGGTTATCGATACATAAAGAAGGGCACAATAGGTGAAGAAGGGAAACTTGAAATTAATGAAGAGGAAGCAAAAGTAGTGAGAGAATTGTTCATGTGGGTAGGGAAAGAAAGAATAGGAACTATAGAGGTAATATGTAGACTAAAAGAAAGGTCAATAAGGACACAAACAGGAGAAGAGAGGTGGAACAGAAGCACCATCAGTCAGATATTAAAAAATCCTGTATACAAAGGGCAAGCAGTGTATGGCAGGACTAAGGCAGGCCAAGTAAAACCAGAAATAAGGCCACAACGGAATGCTGGTAGGCAGAAAAGTTGTTCTAGGTACTCCCAAGATAAAGAGAATTGGATTTATATTGCAGTACCAAGAATAGTTGATGAAGAATTGTTTAATACAGTACAAGAGCAACTGGCTGAAAATAGAGAAAGAGTGAAAAGACAGAAAAGGAAAGTAGCGTACCTGCTACAAGGTTTAACTGTGTGTCAACGCTGTAGATATGCTTATTGCGGTGCATCTACTATAAATAGGAGGGGAACCTACTATCATTCTTATTATTGTTGTATTGCTCCAAGTTATAAGGAAGCATGCGGCAACAGACCGGTGCAAGCAGATGCATTAGAAACAACTATATGGAAAAAAGTAAAAGGTATATTGAAGAAACCAGAAAGGTTGATAAATGAATATCAACGGCACCTGCTAGGAAGTAAAGAGTTGCTATTGGAGGAAGGTCTTGAGAGGGAAGAAAGCAAATTAAAACGAGGTATTTCTGGGCTGATTGATAGTTATGCAAGTGGGTATATAAATCAAGAGGAATTCGAGTTAAGAATCAAAGGAATGAAACAGCGATTAAAAGAAAAGGAAGAGGAAAAGAAAAGGATAAAAGATAAGAAAGAGGTACAGGAAGAGTTGACTAATATAATAGGTAACATAAAGGAGTTTTATTCTGGGATAAAATTAGAGCTAGATCAATTGGATTGGTTAGATAAACGTAGTGTAATAAGGAAGTTAATTGAGAGAATAGAGATTAACGTTGATAATATAACTATAGTATTTCGAATAAAAGAATTTGTTACCCAAAATAAACAAAATCAAGATATACAAGCTATCAGAGAAAGAATTGCACGACCAGAAAGCGAGTAAGGTGCAGCAATTTATGATAGAAATAGGCGAGGTCAATAAAAAAGAATTGATATAGTAGACGGGGAAAACAAAAGGTGAATTTGTAGGAAAAATTGTAAGACAGAATGAGAATAGGTAGTTTTTCACAGAAGAGCTACTAACTGTAAGAACAACAAACTGTAAAAAGCTGTTATGAGTTTAGTGTGAGAAGTTAAAGGAGGAAAGAAAGGTGCAAATGAAAGTAGTGAGCTTATATGCAAGAGTTTCATCGAAGAGGCAAGTACAAGAAGGAACAATAGAAAGTCAAGTAGCTGAGTTGGAGCGTAGAATTAATGAGGATAAGCAAGAGCTACTAAATGAGCATAAATTCATAGATAATGGGTATAGTGGATCGAAATTAGAGTGACCTGGTTTAGATGAATTAAGAGATAAAGTAGCAGAAGGAAAAATTGATAAAGTGTATATTCACTCACCAGATAGGTTATCACGTAATTACGTACATCAGATGATATTGCTGGAAGAATTTCAAAAAGCAGGAGCCGAGGTGATCTTTTTAAACCATCAGGTTGGTAATAGTCCAGAATCTAATTTACTACTACAAATGCAAGGAGCAATAGCAGAGTATGAACGAGCAAAGATTATGGAGAGGAATCGCCGAGGAAGACTGCATGCGGCAAGAAAAGGCTGTATAAGTGTAATGGCTGTAGCGCCTTATGGTTATCGATATATAAAGAGTGGCACAACAGGTGAAGAAAGGAGATTTGAAATTAATGAAGAAGAGGCGAGAATAGTAAAAAAACTGTTCATGTGGATAGGTGAAGAAAGAGTAAGCATTAATGAAACAATACGTAGGCTAAAAGAAAGGTCAGTAAGGACACAAAAAGGAAGAGAGATGTGGAACCGAAGCACCATCCAGCAGATATTAAAAAATCCTGCGTATAAAGGGCAAGCAGCATTTGGTAAAACAAAGTCAAATCCAGCAAAACCAAGAATAAGACCACAAAGAAATGCTGGCAGCCAGCAAAAGCGTTCTCTTACTTATCCAAGTAAAGAGAATTGGATTTACATTCCAATACCAAGGATAGTAGATGAGGCATTATTTAATGCAGTGGAAGAACAACTGGCTGAAAATAGAGAAAGAGCGAGAATACAGAAAAGGAAAGCAGCGTACCTGCTACAAGGTTTAATTGTGTGTCAACACTGTAGATATGCTTATTGCGGTGTGCGTGGTGGGAGTAAAAAAAAGGAGGGATTAACTACTATTATCGTTGTAGCACCATATATGCTTTTAGCAGTAGTGTTAGGGGAATATGTAACAGTAAACCGGTCCATGCAGATGTATTAGAGATGGCTATATGGGAAAAAGTAAGAAGCATATTGAATGAGCCGGAAGGGATGATGAATGAATACCAACAAAGACTGGAGGGAAGCAAAGAGTCACCATTGGAGCAAGATCTTGAGAGGCAAGAAAGCAAATTAAAACGAGGCATTTCAAGGTTGATTGATAGTTATACTAACGAGTACATAAATCAAGAGGAATTTGAGTCAAGAATCACAGAAATGAAAGGACACTTAAAAGAAGTGGAAGAGGAAAAAGAAAGGATGAAAGATCAGAAAGAGACACAGCAAGAGTTTGCAATGATCATAAGCAGCATAAGGAAGTTTTCTTCTGGAATCGAGTCAGAGATTGATCAATATGATTGGTTAGAAAAGCGTAGTGTAATAAGGAAATTAGTTGAGAGGATAGAGGTTAACGTTGATGATATAACTATAGTATTTCGAATAAAGGAATTTGTTGCTCAGAGTAGGCAAAATCAAAATATGCAACATTGTCCTAGGGTTCCAAAGCTTGAAGCTACTGTCAGTGAAATTGCAAGATCTGCATTGACTGAGGAACTCATGAAATCCTACCTTCTAAAAGGTAACAATAAATACGACAAAAAGTCTTTGTTATTTCTATTGTTTCATGTAGATCACAACCTTTTAAAGTCTGTCTATCACTTTGAAAAAATACAAAGAAAAGGTTCTGTATCATTTGCTCTTCAAAAGACACCACGACAACCAAATGTTCCATTTAAAGACTTCATCTCTCAGGAAACCATAGTGCAGATACTGAAAGAAGACGACATTAAACGCAATGACGGTTTTGAAAATCAATTACAAGGTTTCTTCTACCATCAAAATCGTTTATATGTATTAGTTCGTAGAGCTAGTGGTATAGATTTACTACTAAACTCAAACAAGGTTATTCATGGTCATAAGCCAGATTGGATGATTTTGGATTTTCTAGTTAATGGTACTCAAGTAGATCTTACTGCCAAAAATATTGATCAAGCTACAGAGATAGCAAATAGCATTGCGAGTCGTTATTTTAGCTCTGAATGTGTTTTTGTAAACGCGCAGGATAAAAACTTTGCAGAGCAAGTATATAAATTCATTAAAGTTTGTGTTGATGGCTCTGATTCAAATATATTCACTTTTGAGTTAAAATTTCAGTCAAATCGTTTTAAATATAGCAACACTTGCATTACTTTACCGTTATACCACATGATCCTATTGCATCTGAGCTTTATATTTTACACCCTTCTATTGGTGATATACTAAAATCTATTGAATTGATGAAGATAATATTTCAAGGCAAAAAGATAGGATTATTTTTTAAGCAAAGTGATGAGTACATAGCAATTTACTACTCTGAACATCCGTTGAATAAAAAGGAAAGAGAGGATTTTAAAGCATACATGAAACAATTTTATGGTCTTACAATCTTGCCAAGAGCAAATTTCTGACATTTTTAGTTCTGGTAGTTCCTGGGTTAATTCAAATCAAAATTATATCAAAGCAGCAAAGTATTTGTCGAATCTTGAATTAATTAAGATGCAAGAGAGGGCCTATATTATCTGCTCTCATAGACAAGATAAATTAGATTGGCCAAATGTAGTTGATCCATACTGTAACAATGAGATTTTCATTGATAAGGATTTTGATGAAGTATGCGATAATATAATTTGTGAAAATTGCAACCGTGATATTTTACCTAATACCTACAGGAAACAAAGATTTCATCGCTTATCTGTATATTTAAACCCAGAGAAAATCATGCATTGGTTTGAAGGTCAGCTAAGTACTACGCATTTCATGTGGCAAAAGGTGGAAAGAGGAGTTTATTATATTGGTGGCCAAGGTGAATTTGTAAATCTCATTATTCTTGATTTTTGCACCAATCCAACATTCTTAACCATAGATAGGCTAAGAGTCAATCCAACCGTATTAGTAATACTGAGAAAAAATATACCAAACATACCTCTTGATTTGCCTATAGTAGAAATGGTTGACCTTTTCTGTCAGCGTAGGACTCTAATTGCAGTATTTCAAGAAGCAGTACAAAGAGGAGTACCAGAGTTAATACCAAATACTTCAATGCAAATTTTACATACTTCACTTGAGCAAATTGAACCTGCTAGAGAGAAAGAATTACTAGAGTTACAATTGGTAGAAGGCTCACTTTACGTAAACAATATAGAGATTCTGAATAAGAAAGCTGTAGCATGTATGAAAGTTTTTCGCATATTATTTGAACAATTTTTGCATGATTGTAAAAAAGAATTACCTCCTGAAAAACACACATTGCTTAGCATAACTCAAATAGAAAAACATCTAAATCTTGATCAAGAAGCAGATCCAGAACATCACATCAGAAAACCATTAAACACAATTCAAAGGACAATAAAAACCACCTTAGCTAAAAAGTTAGGACTAAACATCGAACGTAATGATGTGATTCAAACAGTTGGTTGGCCTGGATCATCGCGTAGAGATTATGGTTACCGTATTAACCCTTTTACTGTGGTAGTTCGTTAACTGTGTTGACGAAAAGTAAAAGTAGTATATTTTACCCTAAAGTCACATCTAGCTTTAAAATACAGTTTTTGTCTTATTTAAAAAAATATAAATTCTCAATTACGTAACTCACCAAAAACCTATCTCGTTTCTTTTGCTTTCTTCAATCTTTTCTACTCTGTTCGTTTGCCGGCTTTTGTGTTTGAAGCACATCTACACTCAATGCCCCTATACTAATATATACCGGATTTCTTACTACTTTTTCCGGGATTTTCTCAAAAAAAAGTTAAAATAATTTCAAAACTGCTTATCAGCTAAAGCTCTATTTTTAATGTTTCACATTTGCTTGTCTCTTTCACAAATAACCTATATACTACTTGAAGTAAGGTAGAGTAGATATGATAATAAATGGAAACGAAATTTTATTATATACAACTCCAGACGGAGACGTGAGAATTGATGTTTTGTATCAAGATGAAAACATCTGGCTTGCACAGAAAAAAATGGCAGAGTTGTTTGATGTTAATATCAGAACAATTAGTGAGCATTTACAGAACATATTTGCCAGTCAAGAGTTAGATAAAGATTCAGTTGTCCGGATTTTCCGGAATACTGCTGAAGATGGTAAACAGTATCCTACACAACTTTACAACTTAGATGCAATTATAGCTGTTGGTTATCGAGTTAATTCTAAAAAGGCTACATCTTTCAGAGTATGGGCTACAAAAGTTTTGAGGGATTTTATCATCAAAGGATTTGCATTGAATAGTGAACGGCTAAAAAACGGCCCAAAGTTTGGCAAAGACTACTTCAATGAATTACTTGAAAAAATCAGGGAAATACGAGCATCTGAACGTAGGTTCTACCAGAAGATTACCGACATTTATGCTGAATGCTCTGCAGATTATGATCCAAATTCGGATATAACAAGACAATTTTACGCAAAAGTACAAAATAAATTATATTGGGCAATTTATGGTTTAACTGCAGCAGAGTTGATATGTTCTCGAGTTGATCACGAAAAACCACATATGGGGCTAACTACATGGAAAGATGGTCCAGGTAACAAAATTCATAAGAGTGATGTAAGTATTGCGAAAAACTACTTGACTGAAAAAGAGTTAAGTGAACTAAATCACATTGTTTCGATGTATCTAGATTATGCAGAACTTCAAGCAAGAAAGCATCGGCTAATGAAAATGCAGGATTGGGTTGAAAAATTGGATGCATTTCTATTGTTCAATGATTATGAAGTACTTAAAGATGCTGGTAAAGTTAGTGCTGAAGTTGCAAAAGCCCTAGCCGAAGGAGAATACGAAAAGTACAGAGTTATACAGGACAAATTACATGAATCTGATTTTGATGAATTGATTAAAGCAAGTAAAGAAAGTGAGAAAATAACTATCTGACATAAAAATGAGCTACCGCAATGACATCCACTTTTTGCCTTTTTTAGAGAAGATTCACTACCCTTGGAGCCCTATATCTTTACTTTTTCAGTGCTGTCCGTCATATCACCTCTATGCACCATTTTCTGTTACATTGCAAACACAGTAGTTCCTACTTCCAAAGTCCAATAAAGGACACTATTTTTTAAATCAGAGTAAAGGAGAAGTAAATAAATAAATTTTGATCTTTGTCTCCATTTTAAGCGGGTTTTGTAGCTTATGTTTATGGCAGCAACTTCAAACTTTTTTTCTTTAGCTTCATCTATAAATTATTTATAGAGATTACCTAAACTTAGGAGTTTTAGATAAAAGTCGTTATATTTCCATAAGACCTCTAAAATAACCAGCTCTTGTTGCACCAAAATTACAAAAACTGTTCACTTTTTTTGAAAAAATATTTTACAACAAATAAAAAACGTGACAGACTAGACCAGGGTTTCTTCTACAAAGATAAAAGTTTGGAGTAGAGAATGACTTAGAGGTGCATCATAATCGAATTTTAAGGGCTATTATAAGCATTCTTTAGGTCGAGGGGGTTAATTGTACCCTGAAGTCACAGAATCGTCTCAAAACGCAATTATGAGCCATTTGTTCTTTCTTATTCAATTTAAATATCTTAATAAGTTTTGTAGTGGTCTTTTTGATCTTCTTTCTTTTTGATAAGTTTTATTTTTTGTAGTTTATATATTTATTAATTTATATTTATTACTATTGTTATTATATATATATAATATATAAGGGTTTTAGGAATAGCGAAATCAGCCATAATGGCTAACTTTAGATACATACCTTCTAGGAACACTGTTAGGAACGTAGGTAAAAAAGCTAGGTTTCATGCGTGGTTTAGCTTCCTTGATTTCTAACTATTTAGCTGATAACCTAGGAATTAGGAATATAATGCTACCTATAATAGATATCAATTTTTAATCAAGAGATTAATATCTGTTTGTAAAAATATTCTTGCATAGCTGTTGAAAAACCAATAGCCCATCTGGTATGGTTTTAGCTATTTCTAGTTGTTTCTCCATTCTACTATATATCTATCTATTGTAGTATTCAACGTAAACTAGCAACTGAATATTGTATATATCCACATATAGAAAAAGTATGGTTAGGAGCAGTGCAACAAAGCCTACAGAACAAGTATTTGAATAAGAGATCTATTAAAAATAGCTGTAAAGAATTTACCTACAGAAGTTTTATTTGCAGTTAAGATCTTCAGCTCCAGGGGTGAATTTTCCTATACCACAAGCAAAGGGGGCCTGTTGTAACGTCAAGCCACTTATCCTCTCTTGAACCTTTAGACATTCCTTTTACTAACTGTTTTACCTGTAAAAGTTCCTGTATCATACGTTCTAATTTATCTCTTCCCATATTGTGAAAAATTTCAGGCAGTCTATGCCGTTGTTTATATACTCCTGCACTTCCTGTATGAGTAAATGGATGCCCTGCAATAGCAGATCGTTTAATTGCATCGATAAGATATATCTTAAGACTTTTATCGCTAATGTTTTTAACTTTCAATTGTGCTGTTATATCTTCTAGTAGCCCTGTTTCTTGATTTCTTAGGTAAGTACGTACAGTGCGATCAGCTAACCCATTTGCCTTAACAACCGCCCCATAAAATAAAGCATTTTGTCTTGGAATCTCCCCCATTGACCTAAAGATCTCTGGCTTAGCTGTATCTTCCACTGGCCAAAAAGCATAGGAACATCTGACACCATTAACAAGAGCAGAGGTACCACGGATGGCATCTCGTGCTTGTTCAGCAGTTAATATAGGTTTCTCACTCTTTGGCTTTCTCATATGATGTGCAGTAATTACTGAAGCTCCAGTGCTATTTGCTAAATCAGATAATAAACACATTAAATAATCTCCTACAGCAGGATCAGCATTTATGTCTGCATGGATAAACGATGAAAGAGGATCAAATACAACTAACTTCAAATCTTTAATTTCCTCAAGCTGTTTCATTACAGATTCGAATTCAAGAGAGACTTCAACAATTTTACCACGAACATTTCTGAGTATTGTAAGTGATCCTCTAACGTTTGGCAGTGGTACAATAAATAGTTTGTCTTTATATTTTAATCTTTCACACTTAGGGTCAAGTCGTTCTAAGCGGCGGTGTACCTCACCTGCATCATCTTCTGCTGAAAAAATTACAACTGACCCATGCTCAGTAACAAACGAACCAAAGCCACACATCTGATCTTTGTCACTTACAACTTTAAGTGCAAGATCAAGAAGAAGCATACCCTTACCTGTATCGCTCATAGCAGCTACTATTGAGGTAACACCCAAGGGAAATAAACCCTCAACAAGAAACTTTTGTTCTGGTACTGGGCCTATAAAGCGCTCTGCAGTCCAGTCTAAAATATTTAGTGGTGGTTTGATAATTACTTTTTTTGCATTATTCTTGATAAAGTCAGAGACGTTTGTATTTTCTTGTAAATAATCAGCAGCATCCCAGCCTTTCGGTTTACCCTCTGGAATTTTAACCATAGAAAGTGATGCAATACCTAAGCTGATGAGTTTTGTAATAACATTTTCAGCATACTTCTGACCTGCCTCATCATTATCAGGCCAAATAGTAATATTTTTACCCTTTAGGGGTGACCAGTCTATTTTATCAGTTGGTGCATTTGCTCCAAACATCCCTGTTGTTGCAGTGATCCCCTGTTCTATAAGTGCCTCAGCGCATTTTTCTCCTTCAACCAGAACAACTTTATCGGACTTCAAAATACCTGGAATATTGTACAAAGGTCTGATTTCTGGTGCAGTAAAAGTAGATTTTTTCACATCAAAAGGACGATATTCTTTTCCTTCGGGAAGATCATAACGGTTGACTATGACAATAACTTGATTGTTTTCATCATAGTAGTTCCAACTGCATGTTAAAAATTGTTCTAGATTTTTATATTTCCTAGTATGTTTTTTTCCAAGCCATTCAGCTATAGAAGCCATTACTTCAGGAAACTCTGTTCTGACACTTCTTCCATGTACTGCTGCCCAAAGATCAATGATATCACCACCTTCATCTTTTTCGAAATCCTTCCAAAGTCCGGCTTTACTACCAGTTAATTCTACTACCGTACTTTTGCCTCTATTACCTTGTACATCACCCACATAAAACTTATCACCACGAAAAGTTCCCCTTGGTAATAGGTATGAAAGACAAGATCTGATATCTAGTAAAAGTTGATCTTTTAACTGCTCTTTCTCCTCTAATGGCTTATAATGTCCATTCTTTAGTGGAGCTGCAGTATTAAAATCACAATAGATATCCATAAAATCCTCTAAATATATTTTAAATTTAATTAATTGAAACTAAGCAGTAGCTATAGTTTTCCAACACCCATCAGTCCTGCTAATAAATTTTGCTGGTATTGGTTTTCTATTCCCAAGCTCATATGCCACCTGTAGGATATTTTTACCTCTATTTGGTTGAAACATCACTATACCAGATGTATAGAAACTTCTGAGCGCATTAGCTCCAACTAAAGCTTGAAATGGATTTTTTTCCAGTGTAGACGTGGATACTTTTTTAGTGTGATGGGTCATGATTATTCCACTGCTGATAGAGCGTAATTTTTCAATTCCATTCTGTAAAAACGACAGCATCATAAAGTGTGTTGTAAGCGAGTCTATTGCAATAAGGTCAACCGTCTTTGTTCCAAATTTTTTCATGATAGTATCTTTGATCCACTCTATTCCTTCATCATTTAACGTTATCTTGATTTCTGCAGTAATAACTAGGTTTTCTTTCACTAAGTCCATGAGCTTTTGGTTAATCTTGAGTTGCTGTACACGCCTTCTCACACCGTCACGATTCATTTCGTCCTGTAAATATAGTATCTTTAGTGGCTTTGCAGGCTTCATATTAAGAAATGATATTCCTCCTGCCATATGTGCTAACAGAGAGAGTAGAAAACTGGTTTTGCCAACCTTTGGAGTACCGCCTATAACTAAAAGCCCTCCTGATGTTAAGATCTCTGGACCTATGACATCTTTCGGCATTGGAGATTGATCACTTAAATACTGTCCTACAGAAAACGCCTTTCCCCCTTTTTTTATTGTCCCCTTTGCTTCTTTATTTTGTAATTTCTCAGTATTTTTAGTATTTAACCACTCCTTGGCAGAATCTATATTACCTTTAATTAAAGTCCAAAGATCAATAATGTCACCACTAGTCCCTGTGGTAAAATTACGCCAATTACCAGCTTTTTTACCTACTATTTTGACCATAATGGTATCTCCATTTAAGCTGCCAACATAAGTCTTCTCTTGGTAAAACTTACCATCTGGAATTAGATGAGATACACATCCCTTAATATTATCAATTAATAACGCTCTTATTTCCTTTTTAGACATAAAACCCCCATACATGTTTTTCATACGTTTAGAGCTTAGCTCACAAACAGTTTCAAAAGACTCCGCATTCAATTGCTTCTTTCTTTAGCTCTGCTGCTGCATCTTTGATAGCTCTCTCAATTACAGCAATCCAGAGCTTCTCTTCATCGTACTTCAAAACGGGATCCAATCAGACTCAATGCTATTGTTTTGTTCTAGAGTAACAACTGCAGTAATTCTGTTCCTGTCTCCGTATCTACTATCAGCTTCAATACCAACTTTTGCAGTAAACTCTAAACCGTTGAAATCAGCTATAGAGTTAATTTTTCTAGCAATAACTGCTTTTTCTGAAGTGTCATGTGGATGAATATTTCGGGCTGACTCCAAAATACTTCTAAGCATAGAACGCCCAGATTCTCCCCAGACATCTTCTTTTTCAACGTTTGCTTTACCACTTTTTATCCCAATTACTTGATAAATCTTGCGTTTTGCATATGGCCCTTCAGTGACAGTAAATTCAGCATTTAAATAGATGCTGCCAGTAGAAAGACTCCTAGTGAACCAACTTTCATATCCTTCCGGCTTTATTGCCATTTTTACCTTGACTATTGTACCTTTCGGTATTAAACTGCTTTGCAGTTTCACGTTGTTAAAATCAGTTAAATCCTGTAACATAAGTACTCCTATAATAAAGTTGAAATCAGTTATTCCATTGGTCAACAAACTGCCAGCGGCCATCTATCTTATCGACAGTCTTGCGCAGAACACGTTTTCCATTGCGTAACTCAAATACTATTTGACATGCGGTTTTTTCATCGTCACTTTCTTCATCCTTTCGGAACATCACCATTCCTGTGGTGTAAAACCCTCTTAAAGGTCCAGCACCACTTAAACCTTGAAATGGATCTTCTTCCAACATCTTTTTGGACAATTTTTTCGTGTGGTGAGTGAGTATTATACCGGCATCTGGATTGACAACATTACGAAGTCTTTCAAGTGTTTTTTGTAAAAAGAATAGCATAGCGCTGTTATCATTTTCGTTGCCATATTCACTGCTAAAGATGTTACGAAGAGGATCTATGGCGATAATATCAGGCTTAAAACATTTGTCCTCTAGAGAGTTTTTTATTTCATCTATCTCCTCACTACTAAACGATAGTTGTACTCTTGGCGTGATCATGAAGTTGTTTGCGCCAATATCCAAAAGCTCTTTATCGAGTTTTAACTCTTGTAGACGCTCTTTTAAATATCCATCATCAATTTCGGTCTGCAGACAGAGAACTTTCATAGGCTGATTGGGAATCATACCCAGAAATGAAACGCCTGCTGCCATGTGCATGAGCCATGAAATTAAAAAATCGCTTTTACCAATTTTAGGTGGCCCGCCAAATACCAACAAACCCCTTGGAGTTAATATTCTTGGGTAGATGATGTCTTCTGGGATTGGTGCTTTGTCACTTAAATACTCTTTTACGCTGAAAAAAGGGATTTTTTGACCAGTAGTAAAAATGTTTTGTAGCATAGTTATTCTCCATTAAGCAGCAGTAGAAAAGGCTTTAGCTTTGATTTTCGTTAGTAATTTACCCAGATGCGGTTCTTCAACCATATCAAGGCAACCACTTCGATCTTTAGCCGGGTATCCCCAGGAATTAATCGTCTGACAGACAAATGAACGCACCTCTGTTCCATCATCTTTCTTGAGGCCAACCATGCTGATTACTTCATCAACAATGCCGGGAATCTCACTGGCAGTTTTAGCCCCTTCACATTGAGGTAGCCAGGTCGGACGATTGAAGTCATCTAAATATTGACCTAAAGTACCAACGGTAATGATATCTTTATTTGGAATGTGCTGAAACTGATTGAGCCAAGCCATCATCTCTTGCGCAAGTAATCCATATGCAGCTCTCATATCCTGTTTTCCCGATCTCTCAGAAAAAGCTTCGGGTTGCATTTTTGCCCATAAGAGACACAAACGAGATGCAACAGTAATGCTATCAATGAAAATACATCGATATTTAGAAAACTCTTCATTGTATTTACTTGATACGTGCTCATAGTGTTTTTGACTATATGCTGAATCAGATTTTAGTGCAGGGTTTGGACCACCAATTAGGCAAGCAATATCACGAGCTTGATTCCAAGTACGAACACTAATAGAATCTCCCTGCCAATCTTGAACAGCAAGCAGACCTGCTTCAAAGTCAAGACAAAGTGTTGGTTCACTTATAGTCTTTAAGAGGCTGGTTTTACCAATACCGTAAGGACCAAAAATTACTACTTTTATGCCTGTGGTTGTTTTCAGTCTTTCATTATTGTTTAAAATTTTAAAAGTCATTTATTCACCTCAATGTTATATGTTATATATTCAGGAAAGGTAGAATTTATGTTCAATTTTTCTTTTTGCCCTTGTAGTAAATGGAAGAGAGTTTTGTACGTATTTTTCTTATCATAGTATTTAAAGTAGTTCTTGATATGTTGTTCATCTTAGCAACTTCATATAAGTTAAAGTGCTTGAGTTGCTCACATATCTTTTGCATCTTTCTTGGTAGCGTTGAAATCATGTAATCTACATCAGTACGTTTCGCTACTTCATCTTCAAAAGCTTCTATTTTCTCAATATTGATGTGGTTATTAATATTGCGTTTTATACATAGTTGTTTCTCTAATAAGTTGTTAGCACGACGTTCAGTTAATCTTGCTACAAAAGTGTTAAAGCTACCTTTACTTTCATCATATCTATCAAGATAAGTCCAAATTTCACAGAAGAGTTCTTGCTCAAGATCTTGATGAGTCTCATGAGTAAAGCATTCAAAAAATTTTAACCTTTTAACTTGGTACTGTATGTTTTGAACAACTATAGGATCAACACCTGAATAACGTTTCATAACTTCTCCTTAAAACAATGAATAGCTTTAAGGATGAGAACTTATAGGTACACTTTGTAGGACAGGAACAAAAATAAATAATACAGATGTGATTTTTAACCTATTGATATTCTATTGTTTTTTTTCGAGAATAATACAGTTCGATTTTTAAATAATACTGCAACAAAAAATTAGGCAAAAATTCATTTTTTTTGGACAAAAATTTTCCAAATCCTGAATATATATTATATAAGCCTTTCAAACTTATCACAGGTGTCAATTCTCACACAATCAGGTCGAGCAGCAATAGCAGCAAGTATAAAAGAGCAAGTTATACATCTTGCTTGGGGAAGTGGTGATGCAGGCTGGGAAAGTCACCATAAAGTAGAAAAATTTTTTACCCTTGATGGCGAAATAAAACTTGATCACACCACCATTAAAAACGTAAAAGTTTTTACAGGAGAGACAACTTATCAGCCGAGTACAGACTATACGGTTGCTGGTGTCATTAAACGAGTAGAAAATGGCTCAATTGCAGAAAGTGATGTAGTGACTATAGAGTACATTCAAAGCACACCACCTGAACCTATAAATTCTATAAAGCTCTTGAATGAAGTTGGCAGACGTATTGTTGATGAGATGCTCTTCTGCAGCGGAGACGAGAACGGTGAGCTTATTACTCCCTCCGGAAGGTTTAAATCTTCCGCTGTACCAACCAATAATTTGTACCTTAAATTTACTTTCGATTTCACGGACGCAGCAAATCAAGTGATCAGGGAACTAGGGGTTATGGTTGGTACTAAAGTAAAAGAAGGATTACCTACAGGACAGAGATATTTCGAGCCAAAAGATATAGAAGATCCGGGAATCTTGTTAGTTTTAGAACACACGGTACCACTTATCAGAACTGCAGCAACTCGGGAAACTTTTTCATTTGTGGTTACATTCTGAAGAGGGGAAAAGAATGACTTTGAATAACTATTACAATCGCTTTAATCCCGATAAAGAATATGAAAAAAGCTTGTTCCTTGCAGGAAGGGGTTTGCAGTCAGCAGAATTAAATGAGATTCAAGATTATGCTCTTTTGAGGCTCAAAGGCATAGGAGATGCGATATTCCGCGATGGTGATATCATAACTGGAGCTGATTGTATCATAGATGGGGAAAAAGTCACGCTTGAAGCTGGAAAAATCTATCTTCGTGGTGCGGTTAGAAAGGTCGAGGGGCAAAAGTTTATTATTCCACTAAATACTACAGTTCGCATAGGTGTTTTTTTTGCCCTTTCCACCATTACGGAACTTGAGGACGAAAATCTTCGTGATCCTGCAGTTGATACGCGTAATTACCAGGAAGTAGGGGCAGCAAGGCTTAAAGTTTCCACCATTTGGGGTTATCAAGCAGAGAGTGTTTCTTCCCCTTTTTCTGCAAGTGGAGAATTTTATCCAATTTATAACATTGAAAACGGTGTTCTTGTTCAGTATTCACCGCCACCACAAGCAAATATAGTAACCACTGCACTTGCTCGTTATGACAAGGAGGCAAATGGTTCCTACGTCGTAAACGGTCTAGAAGTAATGTGTTTGCAGAGAGAAGAAGGGGACGAAAAGGGATTTGTGATTAATGAGGGAAAAGCTCATGTTGACGGCTATGAGATTGAGCTACCTCACAGTATTCGTGTTTCTTTTGATGAAGATCCAGATATAAAAACAGTTGCATCAGAACCCCATACTTTTCAGCCAAACAGCCAAAGAGTAATGGAACTAAAAGTTAATGATTTTCCAATAAGTGAAATCAAAAAAGTAGATATAACTGTTCAAAAAACAATTGCCGTTACTCACGGTTCATACTCTGGAGCTATTGATCCGATACCTGACTCTGCAGTACTTGAGATTATTCAGATGAAGCAAGGAGACGTTATTTATGAAAATAGTGTAGATTATAAACTAAACGCAGGAAACGTTGATTGGTCATTGGCAGGGAAAGAACCAGCGCCTGGGAGTAGTTATCAAATAACTTATCGCTGTCGTACTCAGGTGAGCCCTGAAGATATAAGTGAAGAGGGATGCAAAGTAAAAGGAGCAGTTGATAATAGTCTGGTTTTGATAGATTACACCTGGAAGATGCCCCGCTTTGATTTAATTACTCTAGATGCAAAAGGGGTGGTAAGAAGAATCAAGGGAATTGCCCACCCTTGGAAACCATCAATGCCAAAAGCACCTAGCGGACAACTTTTGCTCTGCTACATTCATTAGACGTGGAAAAACGGGGAAAAGGTGAAAGTAATGAATAATGCTATCCATGTAGTACCGATGAATGAACTCGAAGCAATGAAGAGTGGAATAAGAGATCTTTATGCGCTAGTTGCAGAGGAGCGTCTACGCAATGATGCAAATTCAAGAGAGCCAACCACGAAAAAAGGAGTATTTGTTGATCCATTCTTTGATGATGATATGCGTGATCAGGGTGTTTCCCAAACTGCAGCAATAGTAAATAAGGAACTAATTTTACCAATAGACGTGGAAATTATTGATGTTGAAAGAGGCAAAGGACCTTATTTATTGCCGTATGAACTTGAGCCGGTATTGGAGCAGCTTTTACAGACTAAAAGTGAAAAAATTAATCCTTATCAAGCATTTGATCCGATACCTGCAAAAGTTACCATGAACAAAAACATCGATCACTGGCCCGAGGTTACCACGATTTGGAAAAGTCCAGTGACAGGACAATTTAATACTAGAGAAACAACAGAGCTACTGTCAAGTAATTCATATGAAGCTGAATTTATGAGAGAAGCAGTACAAGATTTTGAGATCGAAGGTTTTGAGCCGGGTGAAAGGCTTAAGGAAGTAAAATTTGATGGCATTTCTATTACACCTATGGCATAGAGAAAAAAAAGTGGAAAATCAAGGACGAATAAGTGGAAAAATAAAAATCCCAGCAAATATTCCAGCAGGTACTAAATTAGTACAGTTTTACGGGGATAAAGGAAGCTACGGAGAAGCAACATATACTGGTAAAAAAACTATTACCATAGAAGAGCGAAGAAGAGTTTTTTCCAGCAAACGTGTTGATCCTTTAGCGCAAACATTTACTTTAAATGAGAGTAGGCACATAGGAGGTGTAGAGCTATGGTTTGTAAATAAAGGCAAAAAACGTGTTGTTGTGCAGATTAGGGAAACAACAGTTGGAGTGCCTTCTCAGATTGTCATTGCTGAAAATTCCATCGAGCCAGCTAAGATCAATACTGATAGCACAGCAACACGTATAATTTGGTCGCCAGTATTTTGCCATGCAGGGCAGGAATATGCAATAGTATTACTTACCGATGACGGGGAAAATGCGGTCAAAGTAGCAGAACTTGGCAAATATGATGCAGTAAATAGCCGTTGGGTAACCAGTCAGCCTTATCAAGTAGGAGTATTACTCTCATCGAGCAATGCAAGTACGTGGACTCCACATCAAAATTTAGATTTAACGTTTCGACTACTAGCTGCAAAATTTAGCGAAAATTCTCACGTTGTTGATCTTGGTAAAGTTACTGCAAATAACGTATCAGATTTAATAGTTTTGACAAATGTTGAAAAGGTAGCATTTGATACCAATGTAGAATTTATCTTAACAGATAAAGAGGGAAAAGAAAATTTTCTGTCTGATAATTTGCCATTAGCTTTGCGCGCAAGAATAAGTGGGGAATTAACGGTAAAAGTAGCGCTCAAAGGATCGGGGGAAAAAAGTCCAGTGCTATATCCTGGGTTACAGCTAGTTATGGGTAATCTTTCAGAGTCCGGAGATTATGTAACTAGAAGCATTACCGCAGGGGCTAACACTAAAATTACCATAACATATGATGCGCTGATACCCGGCACTGCAGATGTTAAAGCGTATGTGCAAAAAAGCGTGGAAGAATGGCAGTTAGTTAATTTAACATCAGGAAAACCAATCGGAGACAATTGGGTAGAGGGAACTCACGTGCTATCAAATTTTAATGGTAATGAGACAAGGATAAAATTGGTTTTAAGCGGAACGGTTGTCTATCGGCCAAAAGTCAAAAATCTACGAGTTATTGTAACGTAGAAATGCCAGATGACCAAACCAAAAGAGGATATCCTTTGCCACATCCAGAGAACATCGCTGCACAAGATGTAGTACGTATCCGCACAAGCATAGAAAAAATAGATGAAGATATGAGTGAAAGAGAAGATGAACTTAAAAATAATTTTGAACGATTTAGATTTGAAACTTTTTTGAATTTTTGGGAATGAAAGAAGCAATAGAAGCATTACACCAAAGGATAAAGGATTTAGCAGCAAGTAGCACACCTGATCAACTGGCGTATCTTGCGAAATCGCTGGAATTAATAATAGATAAAAAAGTTATTTCCAACGTTGTGCAAATGACTAAAGTAAAAGAAATAATTGATGCAATACAAAAGAGACTTAAGGATTTAGCAGCAAATAGTACACCAGATCAACTAGCATATCTTGCTAAAGCATTGGAATCAATAGTTGACAAAAGTGCAGTGTCTGATATTGTACAGATGACAGATGGTAAGCTAAAAGAACTTCTTGATAGTGCAAAAAAACACTTGAATGAGATAAACAGCAATAAGGAAGATTCAATATCGGCGATAACTGCAGCAAAGACAGAGTCTGTAAATGAGATCAATACGCTAAAAACTAATACCTTGGATACTTTAAAAGCGTCATCAGATTCACATATATCACTACTTGACACGAGAAAGGATGCCAATATTGCGGCAATAAACAGTATTAGCAACAGTCATAAAGATGGTCTTAAAGGTTTAGTAGAAGATTTTCGTGCTATTAATAATGTACCACCTGGTTCATCAATTATAGGAGAAATAGAAACTCGAGATGAGCAATTAAAAGCATCCCTTACAAACGAGATAAAAATTAGGGAAAATCAGCTAAGAACACTGACAACCAAATTTAACTCCATCAATGATGTGCCTAGCAGTTCATCAATTATGAAAGAAGTGAAAAAGAGGAATATGGTTGAACCAGGGTCATTACCTTTCTTGTTTGGAGTACTAAGTAGAAAAAATAATTACCTTGGCCACGGAACTTTTATGACAGAGCTTGGAAAGTGGAGTAGCGATATAACAAAAACCGACTGTATGTTGCAACTACTAGCAGGTAGCCATACATACGATACAGATTACGTTAGTTTTTATCGGGCAAGACAACTGAGTTTTATAGAGGGAAATAAAGGAACATTTATTTACGGAGAGTCATATACAAGCAGTGATTCCGTGAGTCGTGATCAGATATATTACTACCCGTATGCTGCACTTGGAGTGATGTTTGTAAAAAACACCACAAGTAGTGATATAACAAGAACATTAAACTTTGTTGGTACATCTTATTGGAGTTCAGGATACGAAGGAGCAGGAGCATTTGTGGGAACCCCTGATAATACCAATAAATCGAGGATTTCAAAAATAACATGGAAAAATGTTTACCAATACACGAGTTCGAGTAGAGGATTTGCTGCATCAGGGAATGTAGAAATTCCAGCAGGAAAAACAGTTGCAGTGTTACTGTATACATCATCTTATCTAGATAGCAGAGGAAAAGTTAGTGAAGGTATGCTTTCAGGTGACGTATATATCTATGGTCAGTTTATCCAGTGGGGAATTTATAACATACGTAACAACTTTTTAACTGCAGGGCTTGAAATCGATGTAGAGAGAACGCTAAAAGCTTGGCAATGTCCAGGATTATCTAACACGTATGAGCTCTGGAGGTAACAAACAATGTCTATCTACATTAGATTTGAGAATGATAAACAAGTAGAAACAACAACACTTGAAAGCAAGCCAAAAGGTAAAAACTGGTATGAAGCGCCAGAAGATTTTGAATGGCAAAAGAGTTATTGTTTAACAGAAGGAGGGAAAATTGTTGAAAGGAGTCAAGAAGATATTGAGCTGGAATTACTGGAAACTGCGAAACTTTCTGCATTTTCTAGTCTTCGTGCTTATTATGATAACTATACTCACGAATACGCAGGATATTCTCATCAGAAGTCTAAGTCGTACGAAATACAAGCAAAAGCCGCAGAAAGCATTTTAGCAGCACCAGAATCGATAGATGAAAAAGATGCAGAAATTATAGAGCCATTAGCAAAAGTCCGTGATATTACGGTTATTGAAATGGCAAAGATAATCGAGGAAAAAGCCAAAAAAGCAGTAAAAGCAATAATCAAATGCGAAGAATTGGTGGATATAGCTGAAAGGGAAATCGGTGAAGCTAAAAGTAAAGAAGAGCTGCAAACTTTGCTAGATAACAAAAAATGCAAGAGAGCTAAATAAGGGGCAAAAAGAAATGACAGAACAGTTTCTACATGGAGTAAATGTTATCGAGGTTACCTCAGGAGCAAGGACGGTACGCACAGCTAAATCATCAGTGATAGGAGTAATTGGTACTGCACCTGATGCTGACGGGCAAAAATTTCCACTGAGTAGTCCAGTATTAATAGCAGGGAGTTTAAAAGAAGCAGCAAAGCTTGGGAAAAGAGGAACTTTGCCTTCTGCAGTAAATGGAATATTTTCCCAGGTTGGTGCAACAGTAGTAGTTATTCGAGTTGAAGAAAGTGAAAACAGCGATCCAAAGCTTAAAGAAAGTGAAACTATTCAAAATATAATTGGTGGAGTTAACGAAGAAACTGGGGAATATCAGGGAATTCAAGCGTTCTTAAGCAGTGAAAGCATAGTACATGTTGCGCCAAGAATACTAATTGCCCCTCAATTTACTCATCAATTGCCCGAAGGGTCTGTGAATCCAGTGGTTAGCGCTTTAATTCCTATAGCAGAAAAGCTGAGAAGCATAATAGTAGCAGATGGGCCAAATACCAATGATGAAGAAGCAATAAAGTGGAGAAAAAGTGTAGGCAGTAGCAGAGTTTACGTCGTTGATCCATGGGTAAAGGTATTTACTGAAGGGAAAGAAGAAACTTTGCCGTCTAGCCCATTTGTAGCTGGTTTAATAGCCAAAGTAGATAGCGAACAAGGATTTTGGCATTCGCCCTCAAATAAAGAGATAAACGGTATTGTTGGGACAAGTAGAGCTATTGATTTTACGCTCGGTGATACAAGTTGTAGAGCAAATTACTTAAATGAGAATGAAGTCACGACAATCATTCATCAAAATGGCTACAGACTCTGGGGAAATAGAACATGTTCAAACGATGAAAGGTGGGCTTTTCTGCCTGTTAGGCGTACTGCAGATCTAATCAATGATAGTCTACTTCGGGCTCATCTATGGGCAGTTGATCGAAATATCACCAAAACTTATATAGATGAAGTGATAGAGAGTGTTAATTCCTACCTAGCAAGTTTAAAAGCACAAGGAGCGATTATCAGTGGAAAATGTTATGCAACTCCAGAACTCAATACACCGGCAAATATTGCAAACGGCAAAGTGTATTTTGACTTTGAGTTTACACCACCATATCCAGCAGAACAGATTACTTTCAGATCTCACTTAGTGAACAACCAAATACTTTAAAAGGCTTCTAAACAAAATTCAACAGATAAACGAGGAGAAAAATGCTGCCAAAAATCTTAAAGAATTTCAATGTATTTGTAGACGGTAGAGGTTACGCAGGAAAAATAGATGAAGTAACCTTGCCAAAACTTACCATAAAAACAGAGGAATACAGAGCTGGTGGTATGGATATTCCAATAAATATTGATATGGGGATGGAAAAGCTTGAAGCTGATTTTACTTTTGCCGAATATGATTCAGAGCTATTTAGGCTGTTTGGTTTAATAGATGGAAATTCGGTATCTTTGACGCTCAGGGGCGGATTACAAGGCAGTGGAAGCAATGATATCGAAGGAGTAATTATCAACCTTAGGGGCATATTCAGAGAATTTGATTTTGGTAGCTGGAAACCTGCTGAGAAAGCAACGCTGAAGTGTACCGTAGCTGCGCATTATTATAAACTTACTATCGGTGCTAGAGAACTTATCGAAATCGATGCTGAAAATATGATTCGCAAGATTAATGGTGTTGATCAGATGGCTTTGTTACAAACGATTTTAGGTATTTGATGTAGTTGACAAAGTTACATAAAAATGTTAGAATGTAATAAGTTGTAGGTATATGGCTGCTATGGATTCTAAAGCTCATGTAAATTCTGAAGATCAGTTGACTAGTTTACTCACTAGTGTAGCTCAATCTCAAAACAAGTCCGTTTTAAAACTATTAGCTGAGTTAATGGAAGAAGAAATTGAAGATATGGAATTATCTAAGATTGCTGACGAACGCTACAAAGAAAAGAGGGTTAAACATCAAGATGCCTTCTGGGTATAATATAGAATATTCAGAATCTGTCATAGAAAGAGACATTCCAGCACTTCCAGTCAAAGTGAAGTCAATGGTCAAAAAGGCGATACTCGAGCGTTTAACAGTAGATCCAATTGGACTTGGCAAGCCATTAAAGCACAACTTAAGTGGGCAACGTAGTCTACGCGTAAGGTATACTTTATTACATAGATGTACCAGAACATACAGTAGTTATTACCTCCATAGAACACAGAAAAGATTCTTATCAAAGCTAATCCTATTTATAGCACCATAATCATAATAAAAAAATTAGTTATGTAAAAGCCGATACAGACTTTTATTTAATTAACTTTTAGGGGGAAACATGACAACAGTAAAACTTGATAATCCAATAACAGTAGATGGTATTTCTGTTTCAGAATTACCTATGCGTGAGCCTACAGTGGGAGACCTGCTGGCTATTGAATGTGTAGAAGGTGAAGCGAGAAAAGAAGTAGCTTTAGCTGCTAACCTGACATCTATGCCAAGGGAGGAAATAGAGAAATTACTTATCAAAGATTATGTAAAAATACAAAAGGTACTCAAAGATTTTTTGTCGCCTTTAGAACAGAGGACTTAAGATTCAATGTTTTAAAGCTTAGTTCAATAACAGGAAGTGGAATTGAGCAGATTATTAATATGGGTATAAAAGAATTTCTAAAATGGTTAGAAGTAAGTAAAGGAGTAACAAACAAATGTCAATGCTTTCAATAAAGATAGGTGCTGCATTAGATGGTAGCTTTAATAGCGCAATGATAGGTAGTACAGCTAAGCTTTCTAAGCTGGGTGATAGTATAAGGCAGCTTGATTCGTCAATGAAATCAGTTTCCAAATTTAAGCAATTAAATCATGATGCCCTTGAAGCCATGAAGAATTGGAAGGAAGCAGAGAAGAAAGCAAAAGAATCAGCTACAGCAATTGCTAAAGAGAAGAAGGAAAAAAAGAACCAAGCAAAGCATTGAAAAATGAATTTGAAAAATTGAAAGCATTGGCATCAAAGGCAAAAGAGGCTTATATCAAAAAGAGAGATGCACTTCACATATTAAATGAAGAAGTAAGGAAAAGTGGAAAGGATATTAAATCCTTAGTGAGAGATCAAACTAAACTTGGTTCATCTATTGAAGCACTAAAAGGGAAATACAGTAAACTAGGATCTGTAATACAAAAACAGCAAAATGCTTTAGCAAGAAAAGCACATTATAAATCACAAGTAATGGAGACTATAGGGCTAGGGCTTTCACTTGCAGCTCCAATTAAAGTTGCGATTGACTTTGAATCTGCCATGGCTGATGTTAAAAAAGTAGTGAGATTTGCTAAGGATGATGCAGCCCATAACCAAGGAGCCGCAGAATTTGGCCAGAAATTAAAGGAATTATCCCGTACGATACCACTATCGGCTGCTGAGTTAGCTCAAATTGCTGCAAGTGGTGGCCAACTTGGTATTAAAAAAGAGAAACTGCTTTCATTCACAGAAACAGTAGCTAAAATGTCTACAGCATTCGATATGTCTGCAGAAGAAGCAGGTGATTCTATAGCTAAGCTTGCCAATGTTTATGGAATTGAAGTAGCAGGCATGGAAAGGGTAGGTAATATTATAAATCACCTTTCAGATAATAGTGCTGCTAAAGCAGGAGATATGGTTAAAGCACTTGCTATAGTGGGTGGTAGTGCAAAACAGTTTGGTCTTGATATTAAGGAAACAAGTAGTTTAGTAAATGCCTTTATTAGTTTAGGTAAGCAACCAGCAAAAGCTGCTACTGCAATAAATGCTCTACTTAGCAAACTTCAAACCGCAGAGGGACAGAGCAAAGAGTTCAAAGCAGCATTGGAAGACATGGGAATAACTGCAGAAGAGATGACACAAAGGATTAGCGAAAATGGCCAAGACACACTACTTTATTTTTTTGAAACTCTGGAGAAGGTAGATAAACAGGAACGTTCGCAAATCCTTCTTGATCTGTTTGGTCAAGAGTATCAAGATGATATTGCATTACTAGTTGGAAGCTTAAAGAATTATAAAGATGCCATAAATAATTTAGCTGATGAGGAAGAATTTAAACAGTCTATGCAAGAAGAGTTTAACAATCGTGCAGCAACTACAGCAAATAATTTACGACTACTGAGAAATGCGATAGCAGAAGTAGGAATGAACCTGGGCTCAGTAATGCTACCTCCTTTAAAGTGGATAAGTAGTCTTTTAAGAGAGATAACTAACCCCATAGCTCGGTTTGCAGAAAAGTTTCCAGTTATCACTACAGGAATAATGAGTATAATTTCAGCTCTTATTATTGGTAAGATTGCAGTAGTAGGTTTTGGTTATGCATTTGCATTAGTTGGAGGTGGAATACTAACTTTTAAGGCTATTTTGCATGGAACACTTTTGCCAGTATTAACTTCATTATCAGCACGGGTAATTCCAGCAGTAATTATGGGACTGAAGGCTTTAACGCTAACTAATCCTATAGGAGCTGTTGTTGCTGGACTATCAGTTGGTGCAGCGCTTGTAATCGCTAATTGGCAAAAGGTAAAGGACTTTTTTCTAGCATCTGGAAATCAATTGTAAAACCTATAGGAGAATTTTTCAATTGGATTGGTATAGGAAAATTGTTTAATGATAGTCCGCTAAAAGCATTTGAAACACCATTAGAAACAAAAATTGGCAAGGTAGTTGCTGAAAGTAATGTTTTGAGTAACGAAAACCCTTTATTAAGTAATAAGGAAATTTCTGAAAGCGGAAAGAGTATTATTGGAAATACTAAAATTGGTAGCGTTGTTGAGGAAAAAAGTTCTGTAGCAGATGACTTAGAGAAAGTTTTAAAAGACTGTGAAAAGTGTGAACAAAAAATTTTCAATCAAACTTTCACATTTAATATAAGCATAAAAGCAGAACCTAACCAAGATGTCCGTAGCCTTGCAGATGAAGTAATAAAAAGGATAAGAGAAAAATCAAGAGATGTTATGTTTGATACGGTAGATTACATATACTAATGTTATCATTTGGTCCATATAAAATTTCCCCAACAAGCTTAAAGTACAGCAAGGAGAAGCGTTGGAGTGTGGTCGAATGTATTGGCAAACCATTGCTACAGAATATTGGTCAAGGGGCAGAAAATATAGATATAGAAGGGGTTATTTATCTCAATAATTTAAGTGAATTAAAGAATATGAAAGAAGCAGAAGCAAATCAAATACCCCGCACTTTAGTTGATGGCATGGGAAATATTTGGGGACAATTTGTAATTACTCGTTTTGAAGAAAAGCTAACGTCATTTTTCCCTTGCGGGTTGCCAAAAAAAGTTGAATTTAATTTAAGTTTAAGGTGCTATTCATGACTATATATTACTTGACAAAAGAGAAGGACATGTTGGACTATATTTGCTGGCAACACTATGGATTTACTTCAGGAGCAGTAGAAATAGTATTAGAAGAAAACCCTGGACTTGCAGAATATGGCAGTTTTTTGCCTGCAGGGTTGAAAATTAAGTTGCCTGTAATTGAGAAACCTCTACAAAAATCAACTTTAAAGATTTGGGGATAAGATACAACCAGAGTTTATCATTGAAGGATATGAACTAGCAAAAGATCGCTTGGTGTCAATGCATATTACTGATGAATCAGGGACTATAGAAGATATAGCTGAAATATGTGTTGATTACAGGGATGATAACATAAAAGTTCCAAAAGAGCTGAAGATTGCTTTGGGATATAGAGAAACAGGAATACTACCCATAGGTGTATATACAGTCAATGAAATTACAGTACAAAGTCCACCAAAAACCCTAACAATCAAAGCTCATGCAACAAATTTGATGATCTCACTAAAGGAAAAAGTATCTAAAGAATGGCATCAGATTACACTAGGTGATTTAGTCAAAGAAATAGCAAATAAACATGGGTATGGGTACAAAGTTGCTGAAGAATTTAAAGACATATTGATATCACATATTGATCAGACTGAGGAAAGTGATATAAATTTATTAACTAGGATAGCTATAGAGCGCGAAGCTATGGCAAAATTAGCAGGAGGATATATATTATTTATTCCAAAAGGTGCAGCAAAATCAGCAACAGGAAAAGCTTTAGGAACAACGACTATTAGACCTCAAGATACAATCAATTGGAAAGTGCATTTTACTGTACGTGATAAATATAATTCAGTGATAGCAAAATGGCATAGCTATGAGAAGGGAGAACCAATATCAGAAACAGTAGGTAGCGGTGAACCAAGTTACCCTATACAAACAATTTACCCAAATGCAGAATCAGCAATTAGTGCAGCAAAAGCAAGATTTAAACAACTACAGCGTAACAATGAGACTTTAGAGGTAACAATACCAGGAAATCCAGAGTTATGTGCAGAGGCAAAACTTAATCTTGTAGGGTTCAATCAAGACATAGATGGTGAATGGGTGGTTGATAAAGCAGAACATACTTTAAATAGTTCAGGTTATCTTACTACATTATCAGCGTCTTTGAGTAAGTATTAAGAGAAAATAAGTAAATTGCTGATTTAATGCTGAACATGAGCAAGAAACAAGTTTTTGTGGTGTATAATAGCAATAGTATTTATTGTTATTACGTATTACTATCAAAAATCTAAGGCTGCTGAAGATCATCAGAAAATGTTGGAAGTGTCAGCTAAGAACTGTGACTTAGACACTCTGAAATTATTAATAAAAAAGAGTAGAGGTGATTCAAGAGTTAGTGAAAGAGCATTATATGATGCCGCAGAGAAAGGATGCTTAGAAGTTGTCAAATTTCTGCTCGATGAAGGAGTAGATATAAATACTAGTTTAGCGCTACTTAGTGCTGCTGACAGTGGCCAATTAGAGGTTGTGAAACTTTTACTAGAAAGAGGAGCTAACCCTCATGTTGAAGGCCGGAAAAGAAGAACTGCAAAAACTATAGCAATGAAGAGGTCATCTTATAGTGGAAATAAGAAGTCTTATAGAGAAATCGTAGACTTACTTGATGAAGCAGAAAAGCAATACAAGCCAGAGCAATAAACCGCACGCGTACAACATACAGTTTCAACAATTATCCACAATAAATCATTACATTATGCAAAATCAAAAGATCCCAATTGCAGTAATATTAACGATGGTAATACAGACTGTGGCAGCGATATGGTGGCTTGCCAAGCTAGATTTACGGGTTCACATGCATGATAAATTTATAGAGCAGAACAACGGATTGACCGTTACGGTATACCGGCTTGAGGAGAGAATAAAAAATCTTTCTGAGGAGTTAGATGAGTTTAAATTACAAGTTTTAAGCGGAAAAATTAAACCTTAATATCTTTATCTAAATTTTCATTTCACAATGACTAAATATATCTTGTCCGTTGACGGCGGAGGCATAAGAGGAATAATACCAGCCATAATATTAGCAGAAATAGAAAAAAGAACAAGAAAACCGATAGCTGAAATCTTTGATCTAATGGCTGGTACTTCAACCGGTGGAATTGTTGTAGCAGGACTCTGTAAGAAAGATGAGCGGGGAAATCCTCAATACTCTGCAAATGATTTAGTTGAGCTTTACCAAGAGTACGGAGCATATATTTTCAAGTCTTCGTTTTTTAGGCGATCAATATTATCTTGGTTTAACTGCGCACAATACCCACACAAAAACATCGAATCGATATTGGAAAAATATTTTGGTGAAGATATTCTAAAAAACACTTTAAGTAAGGTGTTGGTTACAAGACACCGTTTTTATTGTCAACAAATTATTTAGCTAAAAAGAATAAAAAATAACAAAAAGTTTTAATTTAGGCTGATACCTTCTATAAATTAGTGTAACTGTGTATAAGTACTTTCAGTTTGTGTGGCGTACTTATACACAGTTACACCAATTTTTTACTGTGCCTTCTTATTTTATGAGAATTGTTTTACAAAGTTACTAAGCAACTCTGTTAAAGTCAATGTGAGAGGCAGTGCATCAGTTATACGTTCAGCGAATCTATCTCTTATAAAACAAGCAGCAATTTTGAGTAACCAGGTAATAAAGATACTCAAAAACATCTAAAGTTTAGTACAAATGACAAAATATATTCTCTCAATTGATGGTGGTGGAATAAGAGGAATTATTCCAGCAATGATATTATCCAGAATAGAGCAAAAAACGGGTAAACCTATTTCTCAAATTTTTGATTTATTGGTGGGTACTTCAACTGGTGCTACTATTGTAGCAGGACTATGTAAAAAAGATAGCAAAGGAAAGCTACAATATTCAGCTGATGACTTGGTTAATCTTTATCAGGAGTACGGACCTTATATTTTTAAGTCTTCATTTCTAAGAAGATCAATATTTTCTTGGATTAACGGTGCACAATACCCCAGTAAAAATATTGAGTATGTACTTCATAAATATTTTGGCGATGATATCCTTAAAAACACTTTAAGTAATGTGTTGATTACGAGTTACGATATTCACAATAACTGCCCATTTTTCTTCAAAAGCTGGAAAGAGGATAGAAATTTTATTAAATTAAGGGATGTATTGAGAGCAGCAACTGCAGCACCTACTTACTTTGCACCTAAATATTTAAAAGTCAACCAAAAGGAAATGGTATTAATAGATGGAGGAGTTTTTGCCAATAATCCAGCAGCATGTAGCTATGCAAGCAGCAGAAAGCTATTTCCTAACGATGATGTAGTACTTCTTTCCATCGGTACTGGCAGATCGTCTCATTCCATTAAATACCTCAGATCGAAAAGATTTGGCAAAATATCCTGGATTAAGCCATTGATAAACGTAATGTTTGCCTCTGGACTAGATTGTGTAAATTATCAGTTAGACCAGATTATTAACAATAGCTATATCAGAATTCAATCGCAGCTAAAAGTAGCATCAACGGAGATGGACAATACAACATACGAAAATATCAAGTGTTAAAAAAAGAAGCACAAACGATGATTGAATGTAATCAAAAAGCAATAGATAAATTCTGTACAGTAGTATCATAAACTTTAACCTTTTAATCTAGAACTTGCATTTTTGAACGTTTCCTTTTAAGCTTCAGTAAACCTCCTAACTCTATAGTTCTTGATATGATCTGGATTAAAAGCCTTCCTTGAACTTAAAACACCAAAAACTATATGGAGTAATTTACGCATTGCAGCTCCCACAACGGCCATATTATGCTTGCCTTTTTCCTTTAATCTTTCGCAGTAAGTCTTAATAATAGAGTTGTGATTTTTAGCTACTATAGCAGGAAAATAAAGAGCCTTACGCAATGTCCGTGAACCTGATTTACTTAGCTTAGGCTTGGCATATACAGATGAACCTGATGTAATATTTTTTGGTATAGTTCCTGCATATGCTGCTAATTGTCTAGCATTTATAAAGGCTTTTATATCAGGAATTTCAGCTAAAATAGCTATTGCTGATTCCTCTCCTATTCCTGGAATAGTCAATAGGAGTTGAAAATCTTCCAACAATTCTTTGTGTTGTTTTAATAGTTCACACGTGGAGTTTTTTATTGTTTCTATTGATTGTTCTATAGTCATTGCTAGATTTTCCCAAACATTTACAACTTCTTCAGGCAGTCTCTCTTTCTTTTCCAAATGATTATTTACTAATGTTAATTCATCTTTTAACGCATCTGAACAACGATAAAGATGTTTTAATTTTCTCTTTTCAGGAGGAGGTGGTGCCCAATGAGAAGGTTCCTGTCTTTGACAATAATCTCTGCATCAGACTGGTCATTCTTTTGCCGTGCGAGCTTACTTTTTGCATAAAAATTTATGCGAGCTGGACTAACAAAATATCCAGCCTTGTAAAGGAATTCAGCTAAAGCTTCACTATAACAACCGGTGGATTCCATGCAAGCTTTTACTTCTTCTACGTTATGTTTTTGTAGAAAGTCCAGCAGACCTTGAAATCCAGTATCATCATTTTTAAATTTCCTTTTCCTAGCTTCACGTTTTCCTTTTTTACTTATAAACGAAAGAAAAACATCAAAGCGTTCTTTTGAAACATCTATACCAAGAAAGTTGTTGATCATATATAACTCCATACGTTACTATTTAAAATGAAAAGTAAGGCTTACCTTATGAATACAGAATTAGAACCATTGAGGTCTTTCTATGATACCGTCCAGCCTAAACTTTTGAGAAGGGGGCTCTTATCTTGTAAACAGATTTTATATCTAAGTTACGATTCAGAGTTCTTCCCTTCTCCACCTAATGCTTAAGCTTAAAACACTAGATGCTTTTTACAAGATATAAGTTATGATATTCACAATAATTGCCCATTTTTCTTTAAGAGCTGGAAGAAAGATAAAAATTTTATCAAGTTGAAAGACGCACTAAGAGCCACAACAGCAGCCCCAACATACTTTGCACCTAAGTACTTAGAAGTTAACCAAGAAAAAAGAGTATTAGTCGATGGAGGAGTATTTGCCAATAATCCAGCAGCTTGTGCGTATGCAAATAGTAAGAAACTTTTCCCTAATGAAGAAATCGTTCTGGTGTCAATTGGCACAGGTCGGTTATCTAATCGAATAAAGTACAGAAAATTAGGAAAGATAGCATGGATAAAGCCCCTATTAAATGTGATGTTTGCATCGAGCCTTGATGTAGTGAATTATCAACTAGGTAATGTAATGGACGACAGATACATCAGGATACAATCACAACTGACAATAGCGTCGGCTGAGATGGATAATGTAACACCTAAAAATATCAAATGTCTTCAGCAGGAGGCAAATGCAATGATAGAAGGTAATCAAAAAGTAATCGATAAATTTTGCGATATCGTATCTTAATTTACATAAAAATGCCAAGCAAACTAAAGAAATTATACCACAAAGCAAAGAAAGGTTTAAAAAACATAGTTTCGCCCAAAAAACATACTAAGGGGCAAGAAGCTAAAATTTCAAACGATAAGCCAAAACCGCTCTCTGAAATTGTGGCACTAGAACAGAAAACCTCTAAAGTAAAAAAAGATAAAAAAGGGATAAAAGAAAAAATAAAAAGCTTAAAAACAAAACCCGTAGAAAAAGAGCTGAAAAAGGGTAGCATATTCAAAAAAGGCTTCAAAAAGCTAAAAGGGAAAATAAAAAAATTAAACCCAATAAAGGTTAAGAAGAATAAAATAATCGGGAGCAAGAAGTTAGCGTTTTTACTGACATCTGGCACGATTGTGGCAATTTTGCCGATGTTCAATTTAGCTCCTCTTTCAGCATTAGCCATAACTTCGGCATGTGTTTTCAGTATTAATTTTATTGCAGTCAAGACATTAAAGAAGTTTATCAAACAACGCAAATTAGCAGCAGAATCTAAAGAGGTAGCAATTCAAGAAGAAGCTATAGCTGAAGCAGGAAAGCCGGAAGAAGAAATTCAAGATGTATCGATTCAGCAAGTAGCGGAAAATTCTAAACAAAATTCCAGAGAATAAATTATAACCTCTAATGCTTGCTAGTGTAGAAAAAAATCCAAAAAAAGGGAGCAAGTTTCGTTTGTAAAGTCTCCTCTTCGTTACCCTGGCGGTAAGAGTCGCGCCGTTTCTCAAATTATTAATAAATATATTCCAAAAGGGTTATCTACGCTTTGCTCTCCCTTTATAGGTGGAGGATCAATAGAATTAGCGTTAGCCAGCAGAGGAACAAAAGTTTATGGCTATGACGCCTTTGAACCATTAGTAAGCTTTTGGCAGGTGCTTTTAAAAGATGCTTCTTACCTTGCAGAGGTAGTGCGGAAATACCAAAATATGACATCTACCATGTTCTATAGCCTACAAAAAACATTTTTCACCCTAAGAGATAGAATTGAAATCGCTGCAGCATTTTTTGCATTAAATCGTTCATCTTTCAATGGCACAACATTGTCTGGGGGTATGTCTCCAGCCACCCACGTTTTACGCCAAGTTCAATAGAAAGATTAGCAAAGTTTTCAATTAAAAATCTTACTGTAGATTTAGCCGACTTCAAAAAAAGCATTCCTAAACACGCAAATGATTTCTTATACTGTGATCCTCCTTACTTGATTGACCAAAAACTATATGGAAAAAGAGGTACAGATTTTGACCATGAAGGACTTGCCAAACTTTTAGCGACTCGTGATGGATGGGTTTTATCGTATAATGATTGTGAGGAAATACGGGACATATATACAGGGTATCGTATCATTACACCCAAGTGGACGTATGGAATGGGTAACTCTAAAAAATCAAATGAGATTTTAATCTTGAGTAAAGACTATAGGAATTTCAGTATCGCAGTCAAAACACTAAAGAAATTAACGTAAATTAGCAGCAGAATCTAAAGAAGTAGCAATTCAAGAAGAAGCTATAGCTGAAGCAGGAAAGCCGGAAGAAGAAATTCAAAGTCGAATCAATAAAAGAAGAATCCAAGCAAGTTTCCAAAGAATAGATTTCTATATTAATATATTTGCTTAAATATCTTTTTATTTCTATTTAAATATTATATATTTAATAAAAAACACTAGCAAAGCGGAAATTTTGTTCGTAAAATAACACAAAAGTGAGTGCGCGAGTTAATAATTTAAAAATGTTTGTCGCTGCATACTTATATACAAACACATTTTTTGTGAGGTTGTTATGACAATAGAAAAGATGTTAAAAAAGACTGCAAAGAAAATTTATCACTTCAGACATCCTAGTCTCCTTTCATTGATCGTTTTCGAGACTATCAAAACTATTATTAATACTAGACTTGGTACTAAAATCTTATATTTCTCTGCAAAACACAATCTTTACAACTTATTTCTATCCTTCGTTAGATACGATGCTAATGTTGATTTAGCAGATAGAAAAGGTAATACAGTACTACACGTTGCCTCTCAATATGGATCCACAGCAATAGCAGAGGTTATTATAGCAATAAGCAAAAATGTTAATGCTCAGAATATCGATGGCGACACTCCTTTGCATTATTCAGTAAAGCATGGATGTATGGACGTTATGCAAAAGTTATTACAATCTGGTGCAGACATCAATTGCCAAAATCATCTAGGTGAATCACCGCTACATATTGCAGCTCAATGCTCTGATGGTGTAATATTGGGATTACTAGCAAAAGGAGGATCTTGTATCAACATTGAAAATAAAGATGGATATACACCTTTGCACCTTGCAGCTTCATCCAATTGTAAAGATTTTGTGGAGATCTTATTGCGAAACGGGGCAAATATTAACACAATCGGAAAAGGTGGTTGTACACCTCTACATCTTGCTGTTATGAATGGCAATAAAGAAATTGTTGAGTTATTACTACGTCATAAGGCAAACGCTCATCTGGAATGTTCTTATAACTCTAATGAAGGTTATACAGCACTAGAAATCGCTGTAGCAAATCGAAACAAAAAAATTGTAGCATTGTTTCTGCTTCATGGAATAACCTTAGAATAGTGGAATACGAAAAATGTCTATCGTTATATATGGTATAATATTAATTGTTGCTATTAAAATATTCCTCTTTTTTAGGAGAATATACACAAACTTCGTCAGAAGAAGGTATCTGAGAGAGAGTGAAAAGAAAACAGAACATATATATCAAGAAAACAAACTTCACCTTGAGAATCAAAGCCAGGTTTATAAAGAGAATCTGGAAATAGTTGCTATTGCAAAACCAGTGGGTAAGTGGACAAAAATGGTTATACTGAGTGATGGATTGATGCAGCGTTTGGCGCAATTGATACAGAAAGAAGGCGATGAGAAGGGATACTGGCAGTTATTTGTGAAAGCTCAAGCTTCAACTCAAGGTAAGTATAAGGGAAGAGGGCGGTAGCTCCGTTTGGTAGCAAATTCCCGAATTACATACGGTTATTTCGGGAATCCATATCATGTTTCAATCCCTGTGTAACAACTTGTACTCCAACTTCTCTTTCGTTGGCAAATAGCCTTTGCACTGAAGCTTTATCTTTAGACAAATCGTATGCTGTTTCGCCTTTTTTATTTTTTATAAAAAGCTTTGCACAGTTGGTTAGTAATAATCTCACAACAGGTATATTTTCCAACATGATAGCTTTGTGCAAAGGTGTATTGCCATTACTGCTGCATTCATTAAGATCAACACCACTTTCTACCAATGACTTTATTTTTTCCAAATCACAATCTTTGCTTGAAACAGCTTGGTATAATTCAGGTTCACAAAATAACGTATCACTGAATCTGCCTATGGAGACACCCTTTATAGCCCTTGTTATTTTCCATAACTTCCTCATCTTTATCCCCTCTCTATTTACAGAAAAAAGTTTCCTTAAATTTAAGGCATATATATAAAGTTTTTGTTAAAAATGCTACATATAATGCTTATAAAGGTATACCTTGTCTATAAAAATATTGAATAAAGTTTCAAGCCTTCTCTTCACTAATCTTTACAACCTCAGACAAAAACGAATACCATAAATCTTTTAACTTTTGATTATCAATTTTTTGGTATTCCCTCATTATACTCAATATCTTCTTTTCTCCTTCACCATCCTCATCTTCACAATACCTCTCTGCTTTTGATGTAGGCAGTAGAACTCCATAATGCAATGATAATCCCTCTGCAATTTTGGGTGCTATTTTGAACGATACCTCCCCTTGCTCATACCTGACTACTTGTCCATGGGGCATTCCACTTTTATCCGCTAATTCCATCTGTGTACGCCCTCTTGCAAACCGCCAATCTTTTGCCTTTTGCACCATTTGGTAGCTTATAGGTCTTATCTCTTCTGTAACCTTACTAATTTGAATTCCTTCTGACAAAAATCTAGTTAGTACACACACCGCATCACGAACCTTCCAGTCCTTAATTCTTTTTAGGGTTTGCACTAAATCAAATGACTTCTTATCTTCGCTACTAATACAATTTGTTGATTCAGGGAAGAATTTTTCGATATCTTTCGATAATTTTTTTGCCATCTCCTCGAGCGTTTTAGGTGGAATACTGTGTACCCCTCGCTCATACTTTTCTATTAGTGACTTTGCTACACCAGTTTTTTCTGCGAAATCCGCTTGAGTGCATTTTAGCTCTAGCCTAACATCTTTTACCTTTTGAATTATATGGTAGCATAAAGAATCAGTATCTATCTTCTTTTCAGTACTCATGTTTTTATTCAATTGCAGTACAAATATATATATACCATTTTATAAAATTTTATTAAAGTCCTTCACAGAAAGTTCAATCTAAGTCAGCTACATAAAATTCTGTTAATATTAAATACTTTTCTATCTTTACTTAAATATTATCTTTTTAATAAAAAACACTAGTAAAGCGGGAATTTTGTTTGTAAAATACCACGAAAGTGAGTGCGCGAGTCAATAATTTATTTACAATTGACGCTGTATACTGAAACAGTGGTTGAGGTAAAAATTATGACTGAAAATACATTAAAACTACAAAAGGAAATAAAACGCCACAACGAGCTATACTATCGGAAAAATAAACCAGAAATCACTGATGCAGAATACGATGAGCTGGTGAAAAAAGTAGATATTCAAACCATTGGTACTGCGCCTGATAGAAGATTTTTAGAGGTGGGTACCAATGCTCTCGTTGGACAAGGCTCACGGACGAGATGAAGTTGAAGAGTTTCTTAAAAAACTTCTGAATGTGCATGAGTTGGAAATCATATGTGAGCCAAAAATTGATGGATTGTCGTTTTCTGCAATTTATGAAGATGGAAGGTTTGTTAGAGCCGCAACTCGGGGAGATGGCTTTGTGGGGGAAGACGTCACTCACAATGTTGCAACAATAAAAGGCTTTCCTAAATTTTTGCAAGGTGTGCAAGGAAGGCTGGAAGTAAGAGGTGAGGTATACATAAGTAATGACGACTTTTTAAAATTAAATAAGAATTTCTCAAATCCACGCAACACAGTGTCAGGTTCATTAAGGCAATTGGACCCAGAAGTTACCGCTAGTAGACCACTTAGGTATTTCGCATATTCTTTAATTGGTGGAAGAGAGAATACCCAATTTGAAGTATTAAATAGACTGAAAGAACTTGGCTTTTGTGTTAATGAGTATAAATTTTTAGCAAACAATACAGATGAAATGTTGGAGTTCTACAATCAAATCTATAGTAATCGTCATAATTTAGGCTATGATACCGATGGCATAGTTTACAAGGTTAATGATTTGAAACTACATGATAAATTAGGAAACACCAACAAAGCACCACGTTGGGCAATGGCACATAAATTCCCTGCAGCGCGTGGAAAAACCAAGATAAAGAAGATATCAGTACAAGTGGGCAAAACTGGTGTACTCACTCCAATCGCTGAATTAGTGCCAATAAACATAGGTGGTGTGGTCGTTACTAGAGCAACTTTACATAATAAGGATGAAATTGAACGTAAGGACATAAGAGAAGGAGACGTAGTGGTAGTAGAGCGGGCAGGAGACGTCATTCCAAAGATTGTAGAAGTTGATAAAAGTTCTCGCCCTGAAAACACACCTAAATTTAAATTTCCTAAGATTTGTCCAGAGTGTGGCAGTTCAGTATACAAAGTTCCAGAAGAAGCAGCAATAAGATGTTCAAGGGTTACCTGTAAAGCTCAAATCATAGAAAGGTTAAAATATTTTGTTTCCAATGATGCTTTTGACATTACTGGCTTTGGTGACAAACAACTGGAATCTCTCTATAATCTTGGTTTAGTAAAACAGATCCCTGATATTTTTACTCTGGAAGAAAAACTAAAAAATTTCAACTTAAGTGAACAAAAGGGGTGGGATGAAAAATTAATATCTAATTTATTGAATTCTATCAATAGTAGAAAAACCATAACCCTTGACAGATTTATATCTTCTCTAGGGATTCGATACGTCGGACCACATGTAGCAAAATTACTAGCAAAGCATTATGGCTCATATGAAAATTGGTATTCTGCTGATGAAGAAGAATTAATGAGCATAATAGGTGTAGGAGAAAAGATTATAGATTCATTAATATCCTTCTTCTCTGAAAAGGATAATGTTGAAATGGTAAAGAATCTCGCCTCTCAACTAAAGATTGAGCCTGTAAGTGCTAATACTAGTAATTCCCCTCTTAGCGGAAAAATAGTGGTTTTTACTGGAACCCTATTAAAAATGGATAGGAAGACAGCACAAGCAGAAGCAGAATCTTTAGGCGGAATTGTGAGTTCAAGTGTATCGCCTAAAACAGACTTTTTGATTGTCGGCGAAAAACCTGGGTCAAAGTATAAAAAAGCGATGGAACTGGGCATTAGAATTTTAACTGAAGAAGAATGGGTCGCTGCTTTGCCTTCATTTTAACCAAGCTGTAGCTAAAAGGTTTCCCCATAGGTGTTTTTAGGTCATAATTACGCGGGAAATTTGCTATATCCATTCAGGGGGGTTTTGAGGTGTATTATAGAAGTATTCACAAAAAGATGACCTAAGAGACGCCCAACATCTCAAATGCCTTTGTAAGCTCTTCTGTGGAGGTCGGTTTTTATATTCAAAATTTAAAAAAATAGACCTAAAATATAAAAACGTTGAATATTTCTTCAGAATTGTGTATAATTATTAATGCTTTTTAGGTTGACTTCTTATGGCTTTATCTAAATTCCTTGATCCAAAAAATGATATATCGTTCAAGCGCATCTTTGGTACTGAAAAGAATAAAGACATCCTCATTCACTTCCTTAATGATATCCTCGGCTTCACTGGCAAAAGTACAATAAAGGATATAGAGTTCTTAAGTACTATTCAAGACCCTGATATTGCTTCTAAAAAACAAAGCATTGTTGATGTTCTTTGTAGAGATAAAAATGGGCTGCAAGTGATAGTTGAAATGCAGGTCGCTAAAACCAAAGGCTTCGAAAAACGTGCCCAATACTATGCTGCTAAAGCCTATTCAAGACAAGCTGATAAGGGTGATCAATATCACGACCTTAAAGAAATTATCTTTATTGCTATAGCAGATTGTGTCCTATTTCCAAATAAGCCTGAGTATAAATCAAAGCATACTATTCGGGATGAAGATACTAATGAGCATGATTTAAAAGATTTTTACTTCATATTTATTGAATTGCCAAAATTTCCAAAAACTAAGGAAGATCAGTTGGAGAATATAGTTGAAAAGTGGGCCTATTTCTTTAGGTATGCAGAGGAAACCAGTGAAGAGAAGCTGGAAAAAATAATAGGGAGTGATTTTATAATCAAAAAAGCCTATGAAGAGCTAAATAGATTTAACTGGTCAGAGAAAGAATTTATTGCCTACGAACAGGAAATAAAACGTATTCTTGATGAACAGGCTGTCCTCGCTCAAAAACTTGATGATGCTGCTGCAAAAGGTAGGGAAGAAGGTAGAGAAGAAGGTATCCAAATCGGCCATGAAAAAGGCAGAGAAGAGGGTCGAAAAGAAGAAAAAATTGAAGTCGCAAAAAACCTACTTAAAGCTGGTGTATCTGTCGATTTAATAGCTGAATCTACTGGTCTCCCTCAAGCTAAAATTAAACAACTTCAGAAGGAAATAGCCTGAAATAGTGGTTGGCTGTCCACTGTTGGATCATTTAAACAGGTTCTAGGTTTGTCGTCTGCTTTTCCTGGCAAATGACTTTTTAATCGACTAGCGTTAGTAAGAAAAACAGCAGCAAGTATAGAATTAATTGTTCCTTTAGCCAACTCTAATAAAGATTGTTTCGGCCTGCGTGTTTGCTCTGCTTCTTCAATTTCACGGTTTGAACCTATAAAAGGAATTAATTTGGTTGCTTGTACCACTTCTTCTACATTTTTGCTATTTCTCAAGCTATCAAGATATTCTCTAGCTGTCATGCTTACTTCTTTTTTACCTAGATAATCTTGGAACTTTTTGCTACTTAAATTCATATCAGCGTTAATAAGTAACGGTACACTACCTTCCACATTAATTTTAGTTCCAAAGTCATACAACTGTACTCTGTTGACCATTAATCTTAATGAGACCAAGCTCATTATCTTGTTCTGCTAGAAGTTGACGTTCTGTTTTAATTTCTTTTGTGAAAATTTGCTTATCTTCATCAGATAGTAATTTATTAGCTTTAGCAATATTAAAGTGTTCAACAAGAAAACCTTTCTCATCTATTTTATAGCCAGCAAGCGCGAGAAGAGTTTTTCTTGGAATCTTATGGTCTAGAGTTAAGATCTTGGATATTTTTGAGCACCTTTAGTAAGTAAGCGTTTCCTCCATTTTCAAGTTCGAGGTTTAGTCACTATTTGTATTCTCTGCCTCTGGTGCTCTCTCCTTTGATGGTAATTTTTATATCATTACACTCCAAGTATAATATGTTGTGTTGCACAATGTTATGCAAAAGAGTATAATAAACAAATACTTTATAAGAAAAAGTGGTAGTAGAGGCAAAAGTGAACATTAAAAGGAAAGCGCATGCTAGAGCTTGAAAAAGCAGCAAGAATAAAAAATATTATTGAAAGGTTAAATGGTGCGTGATATAATATAGTGTAAAAATGTAAATAATTTTATTGACATCTTTACGTTAACACTTCTTAAATGTTTAGTACTGTAGAATTAAATTATTAAGTTTTATGAGTGGAGTAAAAATGGTAGAAAGCTTTTTAGGTCAAGATAAAGACAATAATTTAATTGAGGAGGAAAAAATAATGGAAGATTTTTTAAATAATAACGGAAACGGTAGCTCAATCTTCCAAGGAAAAATCAGAGAGGAAGATTTCTCTGCGGAGCAGAAGTTAAATGAACTGAAAGCCGCCATAGAAGAGCTTGACAGACAAGATTTGCTCAGAAGGCTCGAGTGTGAGCGTCAGGCCTCTAGTTGTGTCAATGAAATATCATCTCAAGCAGAGCTACATATCGGAGAAGGAGATAATGAGGATTACTTCAATGGTGAAAGAGAAAGAGTACTCGGAGATTTCTGGAATTTCTTTGAATCTCTCTTCAACCTCTTTGAAGTAAATGTAGATGATCCGAAAATCTACAAAATGCTCAAGGAGAAGAAAGAAAAGAACCTGATTGCTGCGATAATGAAGTTCTTGCGTGACAAGCTTAAGGAGTTAATCAAGAAGATTTTCACAAGTAATTTAGATTTGAGTTGGGACAAGAGGTTGGACAAAGAGATAAAAGAATTGCAGGAGAAATTAGGCAGTGGTGAGTTGTCAGAAGAAGAGTTTGCAAGGATGTTCGAAAGGCTCAGTTTGTTGCAGGATCTAACGCCTACGACAATGTTACAAAAAATAATATAGAGTTCAAAAGCGTGATTTCTAGGGGGTTTCTGTGCTCAAAGACAAATTGAAAGATTGAACCTAGAAGCTATACGAAAAGCCTCAAAAACTTATTTTCGGATCTTATACATAAAAAGGAGTCGGCCCAATTTCTCAGCTATTTTTATTGCAACAATTGTAGATATTTTCGTAAACCCAAAAACTCACCGCTTATTTCAGAGTTGTATCGCGAGCTCCTCAATCCAATCAAATTGGAAGAATTTTTATATTCTTCAAAATATTCACAGATTTTACAAGATTTAAGTTTTTTACTGCACAACTATCATAGGAGTAATTGTGCTTGTGATGCATAGGCTCCACCTGGAAGACTTAACTGGGCACCTCTTATCCAAGCCAAAAAACATATGGCATCACATTTGTTTGCCAATGATTTCTGAAAATAAGGAGGTTATTTATTCAATTAATAACCATACTGGTGTCATTCCAACCCCCCTCCTGTCATCCCAGTGCCCAGACACTGGGATCCAGAAAATTCAACCGCAAAAGACTGGATTCCAGCATCAAGTGCTGGAATGACACTACCTGCAAGAGTATTATACTCAAGAGAAGAGAATGAGTTATTATATCCCCTGGAGGGAGGAAGAGAAGAAGTTGAGATGATAAAAGTTGAACTCGGGAGTTACGCTTTTGCTGCTCAGTATCAACAAAACCCCCTGCCGCTTTCAAGTGGTATAATTAAACAAGAGTGGTTGAAGCGCTATAAAAATCTCCCTGATAATCTCTCACATGTAACTCAAAGCTGGGACACTGCAGTTTCAACAAACGATTCCAGCGACTTTAGCGTCTGCACCACCTGGGCAAAAATAGATAATAAATTCTATCTACTTGATGTATATCGAGCAAAGCTTGAGTATCCAAAGCTTAAAGAGCAAGTTCTGTCACTAGCTGCAAGATGGGCACCACATGCAATTTTGATTGAAGCAAAAATGAGTGGTCAACAATTAATACAAGAGCTAAAGGCAAATAGCGATCTACCCATTATTGAAATTGTGCCACACAATGACAAACTCACTCGATTTTACCAAATTGTTCCAATTATAGAGTCTGGCAGGGTTTTTTTGCCGCATCAAGCGGTATGGCTCAATGATTTGAGTATGAGATTTTAATGTTCCCAGAAGCCCGTTATGATGATCAGGTGGATAGTATGGTACAATATTTACAATGGACAAGAAAAACCACCGACAGCATCCCCAGGATCAGGGACTTTGGCCCCAACCCTAATAAAACACTTGGGTGGCTGAGAGCAGTGAAATTAATAAGCCTAACACTTACCTATTTGATGAGAGGAACTACTCAAACTTAACGACTCCAGCCTTGAAAGTGGTAAAGAATCTCTTTTCGGAGATTTTCTTGGATTACCTCCATCTTCAGGCGATGGAGACTTACGTTTTGGCGATCCTCCTCTAGTATTCTCACAATCCGTAGACTCATAACCACTTGTTGTTGCCTCAGCTTTAGAGCTTACGTTTTCAGCATCAGTTACGAACCCGGAAGAGTAACCGCTATCTTTATTATCTTCGGACTTCACCTTTCCAGCTTTTGATTTACCTTTAGCAGCCATCGCTCTTCCCTAAACGACTTTACTTCCGAAGCATCATAATTACGGTCAATCCAGTGTCCACCTTCGCCTTTTGTAATTGAAATATATCCTAATGCGCTTTCATCGGGACAACAGGTTTCAATTGCTGTTTTAGGGGATAACCCATGTTCTCGCACATAAAAATTTACCCATTTGTCCTTTTTAGATTTCACTGCCTTTTTGACGATGTTAATGTCGATATCTTTTATTTCTACTTTTCCCTCATGCTCCTGACTAAAAAGTTCTTTTAAGTTAAGTAAGGCACCACGACTTATATTAGCAACAACTGTTGTTTCTTGGTTTTTCTCACAATTAGAAAGAAACTTAAATGGAAACTCATTGAGATCATAGGCCTCTTTCTTATTGACACAATACCCTTCTTTCGTTCTATCTATTATCTCCTGTAAATATTCTTTTACATCAACACTATCATCAATTAAACTAGCAATCTTCCCATTTTTTACAATAAAGTTAGTATGAGGAGGATCCAAAGCATAATTATTTAAGTTAAACCAATAAAGCAATGCTTTAGACAACTTTTCTTCTTCCTCGGTAAGAGGTTTATCACTAGTTCTCCGTTCACTAGCACCTTTCCATGATGAAGGTCCACTCTGTGGCAATGACCATAATCCTGCACTTGGAGCCGGTGATGACCAATAGCCTATTGGCTGACTAGTCCATGCTGATCCACTTTCATTAGCACCTTTCCTTGATAAAGGTCTACTCGGTTGCCATAACGAGGGTTCTGCACTTGGAGTCGGTGATGACCAAAAGCCTATTAGCTGAAACGAAGCACTAGTACCTGCTTGCACATTTTGAACAGCACCTACACATTTCGATGAATGTGGATTAGTCACAGAAGAACTCAGATGTGACCGTGGCAGGAACTCTCTACTCGCTCCAGAAACATCCAACTGATTTACCGGAAGCAACACAGGGAACTTTTCCGACTCTCGCCTGGGAGAATCCTTTAATACTACATTCTGATCCCGTGTGGGAAACTCCTGTGTCGGTGATAATGATTCAGTGAAGTAAGAACTTGGACCACCACTTGAAGAACCAGAATCCTTAGGTTTCGGAGGTGACTCACCAATACCACTATCTCTGTTTCTTTTTCTTGGGTTGGGCGGTGTTCTTAGTCCACTCGGTTCTGCATGTGTAGGAGAATTGAGTGGCGACTGTGCAGGCGACAATGCTAGCTCAGGGTCAATGGCCAGTTCATGTTTTGCATTGATTACAGAGCTTTCTATTATTTTGGTTATCATACAATGAGAAATTTCTGGATTAGAAAAGTCTATGCCATATATCCCACTGCTTCCATTTACTTTGAATGTTGCTTGAGTTTTATTACTAATATCAGCAAGTACAGCACTATTAAATTTATGATTTATATCACATGCTTCTTTCTTTGTTAAAAACCTAGCTCCTCTATTACTTAGTATAACAGGTATAAGAATTGAGGCTTCCTCTCTATTTAAAGGAGGGGCACATAAAAAGGCATTTGTCACCACACGTGTTGATGGATCAAGAATTTCCATTATCAAATCTTTAAATGCTTTTACATCATCACGAACTTTGCTATCAGCCTGGAGACCCATACCTTTAAGCCATGCAATATATCGCGTTACGCTATCAATAAAACGAGCGTCATCAAAAACATCTTTGATATATACACTATTGCCTTCAATCTTCAGAGGGTTCTTAGGAGCATTTTCATATCTTTCTCTCATCCTGAATAAAAACTCACTCTCAAATTGCTTACGTAATTCTTTATTATCAAATTCACCGCGCCACAAATACTTTTTCTTGCCAAACGGTTGAGAAGTTATATAAGTTAACATATCTTCTTGGACATCTTTTTTAAGTGAAAAAGCCAAATGAGACTTTAGATTAAAAATTACACCTTTATCTACAGGTGTTACAAACTTAAGCCCATGCTGTTTATCCCAAGACCAGTCTCTATCACTGATATCAAACGGGAAAGAATTAACATCAAAAATTAGCTTAGCTGTATCCAATATTTCTGCATCATTACTTTCTTCAATGCCGTAGAACTCACGTATTATCTTCCTCTTTATACTGTCCAGATATTCGCTACACTGATACGTATCCATACTCTTATCAAATGAGACTACGATATAGTTCTTCTTGCCCTCGCTTCGCAGCGTAAAATTAGTTTTAACTGTATCACGAGCATAATTATGTACATTAAAAGCACTAACCAATGCTCTTACTGTTTTTGTATTAGGCATACCACCCTCCCTATTTTTAAATTACAACAATTACCTTTTACTTACAGAACTACCAGATTGCTCAGACTGACGCCTCCTTTTTTCTTCTATCTCCTTGCCTTTTTCACGATGATCATCAAGCCTTGCTCCTTTAACCCCCAGCAATTGTCCACCACCTGGGCCTGGATTCTCACGCTTCCACTTTTCAGCATCAAAACCTTTTTTATCATTACCACTATGCATGTTGACTCCCAAGTAAAAATATTATGTAACTAATATACTAAAAATAAATTGTAGTGCAAGTACTTTTTTTATATTTTTTAGCATAAAATTTTATTCATTCTTTATTCATAAAATTCAATTTTCTAGATTCCGCTAACACGTAGCGGAATGACGAACTGTCGACATCTATCTATATGTCCCTGGATTCCAGTGTCACGCACTGGAATGACAAGTCATTGGCAACCCTAAGTTCCCTACGTCATACCGCCGCGGATAGATTCCGCTAACACGTAGCGGAATGACGAACTGTCGACACCTATCTATATGCCCCTGGATTCCAGTGTCACGCACTGGAATGACAAGGTCATGGGTGTTCATCCCATGCCTCCTCTTCCTGTCATCCCAGTGCCCAGACACTGGGATCTATGAACCCTAGACACATGACAAAAAGAAATCACTGTAATCTAACTATTTTCATGATTATGTCTTCCCTACTGACGGACCTTCTACACATTTCTCAACTTTTACATCATTAGTCAATCCTTTTGGTGGTTGAGCATCACCCACAGAACCTTCATTCTCAGCACCATTCCAAACACCAACTGCAAAATCGTATTCATAATCAGCAATAGAACTTTTAACGGATTGTTTTGTTGCAGATTCCTGAACAAATTTTCCTGGAGCACTTCCGTTAAGTTGCCCTAGAGTTTCTCCATTAGCGACAGGACTCCCAGCAGATTGCTTTAAAGTAGATGGGTTTGGATATAAGTTTTTATCACTTTCCCAATTACTACCGCATCCATAAACCTCTTTTCTCCCCATTCCCGCTGTATTCGTTGCAGTCTTTGGAGCAGGTGAATACCCAGCCACCTTCGGCTCCTTAGGCTCCGCTTTTCCCTTTTCTTTGTCCACTTTTTCTAGTTTTTGTGAATTTTCATGAGATTTTCTTTCAAGCTCAGTAAGACGCAATAGATGTTTCAAAGGATCTGACATAATTTCAAGTTCCAGTTTGCTCAGAACAACCGGTCTTACAAATCCAGGTGAAACGTCAAAAAGGGAAACTGGCACTTTAGGTTTTTCTCTTTCATCCACTTTTATTTCTACGTCTTTACGAACTTCTTTATTTTCTTCTTCCTTTAATGATGTTTTTTCTGCTTTTTTATCTTCTGCTTTAGCTGTTTCTTCTGTAGATGCCTCTACTATAGCTGCTAGCTCAACTCCAAACATCTCTGCAAACATTGTAATAATCCATCCGGTAACGGCGAGCTGTAACTTGAATTTGAGATCCTGCAACAAACTGAGCCTTTCGAACATCCTTGCAAACTCTTCTTCTGACAACTCACCACTGCCTAATTTCTCCTGCAATTCTTTTATCTCTTTGTCCAACCTCTTGTCCCAACTCAAATCTAAATTACTTGTGAAAATCTTCTTGATTAACTCCTTAAGCTTGTCACGCAAGAACTTCATTATCGCAGCAATCAGGTTCTTTTCTTTCTTCTCCTTGAGCATTTTGTAGATTTTCGGATCATCTACATTTACTTCAAAGAGGTTGAAGAGAGATTCAAAGAAATTCCAGAAATCTCCGAGTACTCTTTCTCTTTCACCATTGAAGTAATCCTCATTATCTCCTTCTCCGATATGTAGCTCTGCTTGAGATGATATTTCATTGACACAACTAGAGGCCTGACGCTCACACTCGAGCCTTCTGAGCAAATCTTGTCTGTCAAGCTCTTCTATGGCGGCTTTCAGTTCATTTAACTTCTGCTCCGCAGAGAAATCTTCCTCTCTGATTTTTCCTTGGAAGATTGAGCTACCGTTTCCGTTATTATTTAAAAAATCTTCCATTATTTTTTCCTCCTCAATTAAATTATTGTCTTTATCTTGACCTAAAAAGCTTTCTACCATTTTTACTCCACTCATAAAACTTAATAATTTAATTCTACAGTACTAAACATTTAAGAAGTGTTAACGTAAAGATGTCAATAAAATTATTTACATTTTTACACTATATTATATCACGCACCATTTAACCTTTCAATAATATTTTTTATTCTTGCTGCTTTTTCAAGCTCTAGCATGCGCTTTCCTTTTAATGTTCACTTTTGCCTCTACTACCACTTTTTCTTATAAAGTATTTGTTTATTATACTCTTTTGCATAACATTGTGCAACACAACATATTATACTTGGAGTGTAATGATATAAAAATTACCATCAAAGGAGAGAGCACCAGAGGCAGAGAATACAAATAGTGACTAAACCTCGAACTTGAAAATGGAGGAAACGCTTACTTACTAAAGGTGCTCAAAAATATCCAAGATCTTAACTCTAGACCATAAGATTCCAAGAAAAACTCTTCTCGCGCTTGCTGGCTATAAAATAGATGAGAAAGGTTTTCTTGTTGAACACTTTAATATTGCTAAAGCTAATAAATTACTATCTGATGAAGATAAGCAAATTTTCACAAAAGAAATTAAAACAGAACGTCAACTTCTAGCAGAACAAGATAATGAGCTTGGTCTCATTAAGATTAATGGTCAACAGAGTACAGTTGTATGACTTTGGAACTAAAATTAATGTGGAAGGTAGTGTACCGTTACTTATTAACGCTGATATGAATTTAAGTAGCAAAAAGTTCCAAGATTATCTAGGTAAAAAAGAAGTAAGCATGACAGCTAGAGAATATCTTGATAGCTTGAGAAATAGCAAAAATGTAGAAGAAGTGGTACAAGCAACCAAATTAATTCCTTTTATAGGTTCAAACCGTGAAATTGAAGAAGCAGAGCAAACACGCAGGCCGAAACAATCTTTATTAGAGTTGGCTAAAGGAACAATTAATTCTATACTTGCTGCTGTTTTTCTTACTAACGCTAGTCGATTAAAAAGTCATTTGCCAGGAAAAGCAGACGACAAACCTAGAACCTGTTTAAATGATCCAACAGTGGACAGCCAACCACTATTTCAGGCTATTTCCTTCTGAAGTTGTTTAATTTTAGCTTGAGGGAGACCAGTAGATTCAGCTATTAAATCGACAGATACACCAGCTTTAAGTAGGTTTTTTGCGACTTCAATTTTTTCTTCTTTTCGACCCTCTTCTCTGCCTTTTTCATGGCCGATTTGGATACCCTCTTCTCTACCTTCTTCTCTACCTTCTTCCCTACCTTTTGCAGCAGCATCATCAAGTTTTTGAGCGAGGACAGCCTGTTCATCAAGAATACGTTTTATTTCCTGTTCGTAGGCAATAAATTCTTTCTCTGACCAGTTAAATCTATTTAGCTCTTCATAGGCTTTTTTGATTATAAAATCACTCCCTATTATTTTTTCCAGCTTCTCTTCACTGGTTTCCTCTGCATACCTAAAGAAATAGGCCCACTTTTCAACTATATTCTCCAACTGATCTTCCTTAGTTTTTGGAAATTTTGGCAATTCAATAAATATGAAGTAAAAATCTTTTAAATCATGCTCATTAGTATCTTCATCCCGAATAGTATGCTTTGATTTATACTCAGGCTTATTTGGAAATAGGACACAATCTGCTATAGCAATAAAGATAATTTCTTTAAGGTCGTGATATTGATCACCCTTATCAGCTTGTCTTGAATAGGCTTTAGCAGCATAGTATTGGGCACGTTTTTCGAAGCCTTTGGTTTTAGCGACCTGCATTTCAACTATCACTTGCAGCCCATTTTTATCTCTACAAAGAACATCAACAATGCTTTGTTTTTTAGAAGCAATATCAGGGTCTTGAATAGTACTTAAGAACTCTATATCCTTTATTGTACTTTTGCCAGTGAAGCCGAGGATATCATTAAGGAAGTGAATGAGGATGTCTTTATTCTTTTCAGTACCAAAGATGCGCTTGAACGATATATCATTTTTTGGATCAAGGAATTTAGATAAAGCCATAAGAAGTCAACCTAAAAAGCATTAATAATTATACACAATTCTGAAGAAATATTCAACGTTTTTATATTGGGTTTACTAAATCTTGTTTTTTTAGCTTCGAGAAAAAATGACCTTCATAGATGGCCTAAGAATAGCATCCTCTGCTTTAGACGTCCTTTTCTAAGTAAGTATAGAAAAGCTGAGGATCAAAAATCAGTAGCTATATTAGATGGGTTAGTAAAATCTTTATCTGAAAGTATAGAAATTGACAAAGAAAAGGTTAAAAAAGCAGAAGGTTGCAAAAAGTCTACTTAGATTAGGCATTTCTACCGATGTTATCACCAAAATAACTGGTATATCTGGCGATGAAATTTCAAGTGATTAAGAAAGTTATGCTGCCGATGAAATTATGCAGTAGATACAAGAATTGATCGAGAAGGGCTTATTCTTCTCCAAAGATTAATTTATTAAATTTTTCCTCGGTTAAAATTTTAATACTCAGCTTTTTAGCCTTTTCGAGCTTTGACCCAGGTTTTTCGCCGACAACCAAGAAGGCCGTTTTAGGCGATACACTTGAACTCACAATTCCGCCTAAAGATTCTGCTTCTGCTTGTGCTGTCTTCCTATCCATTTTTAATAGGGTTCCAGTAAAAAGCACTATTTTTCCGCTAAGAGGGGGATTACTAGTATTAGCACTTACAGGCTCAATCTTTAATTGAGAGGCGAGATTCTTTACCATTTCAACATTATCCTTTTCAGAGAAGAAGGATATTAATGAATCTATAATCTTTTCTCCTACACCTATTATGCTCATTAATTCTTCTTCATTAGCAGAATACCAATTTTCATATGAGCCATAATGTTTTGCTAGTAATTTTGCTGCATGTGGTCCGACGTGTAGAATCCCTAAAGAAGATATAAGTGTGTCGAGAGTTATGGTTCTTCTGCTATTGATAGCGTTCAATAAGTTAGATACGGATTTTTTATCCCACCCCTTGAGCTGACTTAAGTCAAAATTTTCAAGTTTTTCTTCGAGAGTAAAAATGTCAGGAATTTGTTTTATCAGTCCAAGGTCGTAAAAGAACTCTATTTGCTTATTGCCAAGACCTTTAATGTCAAGAGCTTTTGCAGAATATTTTAATTTTGCTATTTGCTGTGCTGGGCAATCATTTCCTCCAGAACATATAGCCCAGTCATCAATACTACTCCCGCATTCGTAGCAAGTGTCAGGAAAAACAAACTTTGGTGCATTGCGAGAACGGGCACTTTTATCAACATCTATAGACCTGCTGCGAATCAAGCGATAAAAAAAAGGAAAGGAGGGTGACTAAAATCAAGGTTAACTAAAAGGCGTGCTTAAGATTTACAATACCAGCAATAATATTGAACCTCAGGTTATATTTTTTCTGAAAATTGCGATAAACATTCGACATAATCTTAAATATCTTTATCTCTCGGATCTTGTTTTCTACTCTCATTCTAAATGATGCTAATCTTCTATTATGCTCTGGAGTTAATGGCTTTTTACGATACTTTTTATATGGAATTATAACATTGCTTTGCAATTTTTGCCAACCTTGATATCCAGAATCGGCATGTTTTATGCTATCAAGTGGTAAATATTTTTCTTGTTTCCTTATGCGGAAATTACTAATTCTACCACGGTATGACTTTGACACTGATAAAATTCTTCCTCCTTCTTCGATAATAATCTCAGTTTTCATAGTGTTGGTTCTTTTTTTCCTGAATATGATTTCTTCCGTTTTTTACTATCTTCTGGTCTCTGTATTTGCTGTTCTGTAACATCAGCCAAAATCTTCAGTATTTTTTCTGGCGTCATACTTCTATCTTTTGTTATAGTCACTTTTTTGGCGAGTAATGGCTCTATTCTCTTAAGTAACCTACATACATTTGCGTTGTGTACATTGAATAGGCATCCTAAAAATCTATGTGTTATGTAAGTGCGATAGTACAAAATTACGCAAAACAACTTATCTTCCAGAGTTGGTAGTTTTGATCTTCTACCATGACACTTTTTCTGTTTTTCGCATCCAGACCTCACTTTTTCCACTACTTTTTCGAACTCCTCTATAGTTAAACCTGTTATATTACGAAAGTTTCTTGGGTATTTTTTCATATTATAGTAACTAAAGCTCATTTTTTTTCCTTACTTGATCTGCTTATTCTTCTTCTACCTCTCTCACATCATTTTTTTAATCACCTTTTGCAGCAGGTCTATTGAATTTTAGAAAATTTATATTATCCATATGTATATTTTAGTGAATGGAATGTAGACTTTAATAGTTTTGATTTGTCTTATAAGATTGAGGTGTTACAATGGCAGGCTTACAATGCTGCTAATTTAGTAAATAACCTACGAAAAGTGCTATTTCTTTAACTTTATTGAAGTAAAAAACTGATTTCCATTGCGGTAAATGAGCAACATTATTGAATCTTTACCGTTTTTCTTTACTGCTGAATCAACTTGTTTTTGAAAATCATTAGTATTTTCTATATCGGTTCCATCTAATTGGATAATGATGTCTCCTTTTTTGATACCACGCAGCGTTGCGTTACTGTTACTATCTACATTAGTAACTATCACACCTTTTGTAGGATTACTTTCTTTTGATTCTTTTGGCAGGTTTGAAACAGTTAAACCGGTTATGTAACCGGATGTTGATTTATTTTCTTCTTGATTATTACCTTGACCATCATTTGCAGATTCTTCAATCACAACCTTAATATTGACCTCTTTGCCTTTTCTAAGTAACTTAACTTGTACTTTTTTCTCAGGTTCAGTTCTTGAAACCATTTGAGGCAGTTGTGTCATCCTATCGATTTTTTTACCATCGAATTCTAATAATATATCACCTACTTTAATACCACCTTTTTCTGCAGGGCTATCCTTTACTATACTTGCAACCAGTGCACCTTTTGTATCTTTTAAACCCAAAGACTCAGCAAATTCTTTCGTTATAGGCTGAACTTGCACACCAAGCCAACCATGTTTTATTTTTTTGCCACTTTTTAATGTGTCAATAATTGACATAGCTAAATTAGATGGTATAGCAAAGCCTATACCCACGTTACCGCAAGACTCAGATGGGGAATAGATAGCGGTGTTAATGCCTATAACTTTTCCATTTAAATCAAATAATGGCCCTCCAGAGTTGCCTCTATTAATTGCAGCGTCGGTTTGAATAAATTCATTCATAGTGCCGATACTAATGTCCCTGGACCTTGCAGATATAATTCCTGTGCTTACAGAGCTACCCAAACCAAATGGGTTACCTATTGCAATAACTGTATCGCCAACCCTTGCTGTATCAGAATTGCCAAATGCAACAAAAGGAAGATCTTTATTAGAATGAACCTTAAGCACAGCAAGATCAGTTCTTGCATCATAGCCTAAAACTTCTGCTTTGAAATAAGTATTATCGTTCATAGTAACTGTGATATCTTGGGCGTTTTTAATAACGTGATAATTGGTTACTATAGTTCCACCTTTATCTATAATAAACCCAGAACCAAGCAACACCACCTCTCTGTTAACACTAGGGCCCCTATCCATAAAAAACTGATCAAAATGCTCAAAAAATTCTCTAAAATCATCAAAGAAATTATTTCTTGGCATAAAAGGGATTTTAGTTCTATTGTTACTTTCTTGTTTGATTATTTGTTCGCTTGAAATATTTACAACCGCAGGAATGAGTTCTTCCACTAAATCGGCAAGTCCTTGATTACAGTTACATGCAGTAGTGCTAGCATCAACGACCTTTTTTGCATTCCAATCAAACATATTAGCGTATGAAGAAAACGCAATTAGAAAATATGCAAATATAGATAAAATAAATGCCTTACTTTTCATAAATTATTTCCATCCTTTGTTTAAAATATCTAAAAAGTTATTGTTTGATGAAAGTACAAATTTAGTATTATTTTCGGCAAATGATTTACTGTAAGCGCTCATAGAGCGATAAAAGTTAAAAAACTCTTCATCAACCTTAAATGCCTCATTATAAATTCTAGTTGCTTCAGCATAACCACGGCCCCTTATTTCATATGATTCTTTTACTGCACTGGAGATAATTTCCCTTTTTAATTTATCAGCTTTTGATCTAACTTCCTGCCCAGCTTGCTCTCCTTCTGCTCTAATTTCTTTTGCTTCTTTTTCCCTTTCAGTTTGCATACGGCGAAATATTGCAGAACTATTTTCTTCTGGTAAATCTGCTCTCTTAATTCTTACGTCTATTATTTCTATGCCAAATTTTTCAGCTTCAGAATAAACTCCACGCTGAATCAATTGCATAACCTCTGATCTTTTTTCGTTCAACAAACTAATCAACGAAAATCTGCCTATATTTTCTCTTATGTGTGCTTCTATAACCGGATATAACCTTCTAACCAGCCCTGATTCATTCCTCACAGCCTGGTAAAAAGTAACAGGATTTGTTATTTTATATTTTGCATACGCATCTACTATAATACGTTTTTGATCCGCTGTTATCACTTCCCTTGGGATCTTATCAGGACTTAAATCTAAAACTCTTTTATCAAGAAACTCTACACTATTTATGAATGGTAACTTAAAATATAAGCCACTTTCCCTAACATCTCTTACAACTTTACCGAGTTGTATAACTATCGCTTGCTTTGTTTCTTGCACAACAAATATTGAATTAAATAAAACAATCAATAAAACAACAAATACAGAAACAAAAACAATTTTAATATTACTACTCATGGTTATTTCCCTAAATTTGTAAGAGGTAAATAAGAAAACATACCTTTCAGATCATCAGTTACAACAACTTTGTCTACCTTACTGAAAATATTTTCCATAGTTTCAAGATAAATACGATTCTTAACGAGAGAAGGATTCTGTCTATATTCCTCATAAAGAGATAAAAAGCGATTTGCATTACCTTTTGCTTCATTTATTACTTCATTCTCATATGCCTCTGCATCTAATTTTATCTTTATCGCTTCACCCTTTGCTCGAGGTATAATATCGTTATTATAAGCATATGCTTCGTTTATAGTACGCTCTTTGTCTGCACGAGCACTTTGTACATCTCTAAACGAACTGATTACTTTTTCTGGTGGATCAATTTTTTTCATTTGAACAGATAAAATCTCTATGCCCATTTGGTATCCATCAAGAATCTGCTGCAATAGAATTCTAGTATCTCTAGAAATTTCTGGTCTGCCTTGACCAAGTGCAAAAGAGATCGTGTTTTTACCTATTATTTCTCTCATGGCACTTTCAGCAGCATTTTTAACACTGAAACCGGGTTTGTAATCCCGCACTTTGAATAAATAGTCCTTAGCATCTCTAACGCGCCACTGAACCTCGAAGTTAACGTTGACTATATTTTCATCTCCAGTTAGCATCACACCTTCACCGCGATCTGTATCTCGCCCATAAGAACTACTTACCCCAATTTCTTCACGGTTTACTTCCTTAACGTTCACTTTAAAAACCTTGCCAATAGGGTAGGGGAAGTGATAACGCAAACCAGGTGTTTCTGTATTAGAATATTTACCAAAAGTAAGTTCTATACTTTCCTCACTAGGATGGACAATATAAAAGCCAGTGCAAGCATAGAGTAGCAAAATAATGAAAATGATAAAATAAGGTTTTTTGCCCCTATTCCTGGTTAAGCCAGTAAAAAAACACCTTATATCAGACATGGCTTTACTTAAAATATCTTCACTATTGGGAGTTTTGCTCCCTACCGGTTTCTTTCCCAAATTCCAAGGATTATTATCATCAAACATAATGATTGGTTCTATAATTAATACGCTAATATTACTTATTTAAATAAGAAAATGCAAATATAAATTACTATTTCATTTACAAATTAATTGTCAGAGTGAAAAACATGATCATACACTTCCTTTTCTCTATGTAATATCGTTGACTCTATGGAATTTTCTGGCTTTTTTTTGAATTCTTTATTGTCACTCTTTAAGTGCACTACGTCTTCGTGAAAATGGGAATTATACCTAAATAGTAAAGCTATTATTATTAAAGTTATAACAGCCAAAAAGATGAGTGCCCTTTTTCTATACCTCATAAATTGCTGCAGCTTCTTAACCTAATTTTCTATGTTACCAAAAAACACGTCAAGCAAAATTATTCTCAAATAAATAAACGTTAGCAGTCAAATTAACACTAACTTAAGGATCGAGGGTGTACAATATGAATATATTTAATTAATAGTGAGGTTTAAAATGTTAGCCAGTGAACAAACAAATTCAAGTCCTGTTAAAAAAAATTCTCCTTTCATGGAAACTGTGCAGGATAAACTAAAAGATATAAAAAATTTCTCTAATTGGTCTGCAAAAGAGCAAATGATTGCAGTAGGTGCAGTAGGTGTGATGGTTGGTGCATTACTTCCATTTGTGGCAGTTGCTTTACCGGTTGCTGCAACAGGTGCAATAGTTGCCCTTACTCTATTTTTTGCTGTGAAAGCAGTTGAATACACATTCAAAGGGCTCAAATGGTCAGCAGAAAAGACAGTTGATGGGGCGAAATATACTGCCGGGAAAGTTAAGGATGCGTCAACATACGCTGCAGAAAAAGCAAGAGAAGGTTATTATTCAGTAAAAGGAGCTATAAGTTCTGTGGGACGAGCAGCAAGAGAGGGAACTGGTGCTACGTTAGGAAAAATGGGGCGCAGTTTAAGTAATTTAAGTGAAAGTATGTCTAGTTTAGACGCCATTCCATATTCAATAGGTAACGAAGGTCAAACTGTTGTTTTGAAAACAGAAGAAAAAACAAGGAATTTCAATAGTGTAAAGGAGATGTTTATTGAGGAAGTTCTTAAAGGCGAAGCCGTGAATAGCTCTGCTTTAACTAAGGAAATATTTTCTAAGCTGGGAGAAAAAATATTAGAGAAAGCTTATTCTGTTGGTGGTCCACAAGGTGCCAAAAAGGACCAGTTGATCAATCAGTTGAAACAGCAAGCAGATTTTGTCAATAAATTATACGCTAAGAAGTTGCAAAATTTGTTAGCTGAAGATAATAACAGCCTCTATGAAATTTTCTCTGACCATCATGATGAAATTAAGAAGATTATTAAAGAGTGCAAAATTAGAGCGAGTAACGTAGAAAAACAACTTCACGAACCTTGTAGTTCTGATCTTGGGGTGCTTGACAAAACTGCAACAATAGGACAAAAACCTTCTGGTAAGCAGTCTATTCCAGTTGCTCTACCAAAAGTACCTGAAAGTCCAACTCGCAGTGGTTCTCCTGATGGTGGCATAAGTTCTGGTCCTTCTACGCCAACAAAAGAACAAAGCCCCTTTATTAATTTGGACCCCTTCGGCAGTATTGATAGTAGAGGTTTATCTGATCCTCTTATACCAAAGAAGCCTCGTACTTATAAGTCTGAGGTTCACATTAGTCCACAGCAGCCTGGAGTTACAGCTAGTAAGTAGCATAAACAAAACTACTTGCTTTCTCCAAAGGATGTTACTCATTGAGTAACATCCTTTTTTGTTTTTGACTATAGTCGACTTAAATTTACAATTAGACTTTTTACATTATCCTCTGTTATCCCAGCACCCTCTCTTGTCATCCCAGTGCCCTCTCTTGTCATCCCAGTGCGTGACACTGGGATCTAGCCATTTCACACAATCCCATCGAAAACGCTGTGTTTTAAAAAATGTTAGCCACTTTCATGTTTACCAACTTAGTAAAATTCCTAGATCCCAGTGTCTGGGCACTGGGATGGCAGGGGAAGGAAGCACTGGAATGACAGAAGAGGGTGCTGGGATGACATGGGAAGGAGGTACTGAAATGACAGAAGAGAGTGCTGGAATAACAGAAAAATCTCATCTATTTTCTCTTGATGAATAAATCTCGGTAGAGTATAGTAGCAATGTGTTTATGTAAATTCTAATGAATAGTTTAGTTTTTAACTTTTTCAAATTTGAAGGAGGCTAAAACTGTTTCTGAAGAATTGTTAAACGAGAAGTTAATTGTATGTGTAAATATATTTCCCGAAGTGAATTCTCTGTATTTATGGGAAGGTAAAATTAGTAATAGTTGTGAAGTAGTGGCAATTATGAAGAGCAGAAATGATCAAGTTGATAAAATTGTAGAAAAAATCGAAGCAATGCATTCTTATGATCAGCCAGCTATTGCTGTGATGCCCATAGAAAAAGCAAATAAATCTTTTACTAATTGGGCTAATAGTGTTATTGATGTAAGTAGTATTGGGGTGTAGCCAAGTGGTAAGGCAGCGGTTTTTGATACCGCCACGCGAAGGTTCGAATCCTTCCACCCCAGCCATATTGAAGTGGGTGTGAAATGATATCACTTTTCTATAAATTAAGATTATTGAATTATATATTAGGTAGTCTAAAAGATATAGTTGTAAAGCTGTTTCTCTGCACAATGTATCTTTACACGTTCAGCATTGTGCTCATGTTTCTCAGCAATGGTTTTTGGTATGCTGTAGAATTTGGCTCTTTCAAAAATGCGTTTTACCATTTATTTCAATATTGCAAGTGGTATTATGAAAATAGGGAAGACCTCGGTTACGGAATTTCTATTCGAATATTAGTAGCATTCCTTACTCCGCATTTTCTCTATAAGTTGTTCCTTAGCACAGGCTGGAAGTCTTTTTTAAAGGAAAAGATAGTGCAGATACTCAGCACAAGAAGAAAAAAGGGTAGTGAGTTCAGTAACAGTAGTAAACCAAGTGGCGATAGTTATAGTGATAAGAATAATTACAGCAATAACAGTGAGCATCACGCTCAAGATGCAAAGCGGAAAGTAAACATGATAAAGCAGCTATTAATCAAAGATATAGAGGAAACTATAGATAGGAGATTGCATGATATTTTTTTCGGTAAAAGGAGTAAACCTCATTAAAAAGGCTTTATCTAGTAAGGCTTTTTAAAATTGGCTGTATTTTGTTTTTTACGTATACCGGATCACAGTCAGCCAATATACATGTGTGCACAAAATCTTGACTAAAGTCTGACAACCAAGAAATCGCCTTACGTTTTTCTACCAAGCTTTCTGTTTTTTTGCAGTGACTTGCTGCATCAATCATTGCCTGCGCTATTACTGATTTCCACAGCAAATAATACCTTTGTATATCATCTGACGTACTATTTGTTTCATAGTGGTTAAAAAATTCTTTAAAATTGAAGTTGTTTGACATAATGATACCTCTTTGGATTGAAATTTGAAGTGATTTGAGTTTATGCCGCCACAGCAGATCCCGCTAACAAGTAGCGGAATGACGAGTTACTTAACCGTCATACCTTAACATAAGACCTGCTGAAAAAGGTGATTGAAAAAATGATGTGAGAGAGGTAGAAGAAGAATAAGCAGATCAAGTAAGGAAAAAAAATGAGCTTTAGTTACTATAATATGAAAAAACACCCAAGAAACTTTCGTAATATAACAGGTTTAACTATAGAGGAGTTCGAAAAAGTAGTGGAAAAAGTGAGGTCTGGATGGGAAAAACAGAAAAAGTGTCATGGTAGAAGATCAAAACTACCAACTCTGGAAGATAAGTTGTTTTGCGTAATTTTGTACTATCGCACTTACATAACACATAGATTTTTAGGATGCCTATTCAATGTACACAACGCAAATGTATGTAGGTTACTTAAGAGAATAGAGCCATTACTCGCCAAAAAAGTGACTATAACAAAAGATAGAAGTATGACGCCAGAAAAAATACTGAAGATTTTGGCTGATGTTACAGAACAGCAAATACAGAGACCAGAAGATAGTAAAAAACGGAAGAAATCATATTCAGGAAAAAAAAGAACCAACACTATGAAAACTGAGATTATTATCGAAGAAGGAGGAAGAATTTTATCAGTGTCAAAGTCATACCGTGGTAGAATTAGTGATTTCCGCATAAGGAAACAAGAAAAATATTTACCACTTGATAGCATAAAACATGCCGATTCTGGATATCAAGGTTGGCAAAAATTGCAAAGCAATGTTATAATTCCATATAAAAAGTATCGTAAAAAGCCATTAACTCCAGAGCATAATAGAAGATTAGCATCATTTAGAATGAGAGTAGAAAACAAGATCCGAGAGATAAAGATATTTAAGATTATGTCGAATGTTTATCGCAATTTTCAGAAAAAATATAACCTGAGGTTCAATATTATTGCTGGTATTGTAAATCTTAAGCACGCCTTTTAGTTAACCTTGATTGCAGCGGGATGACGGTTGTCGTTTAGTTACAAATATTAAGAAATTTACCAAACGAAAAAAAGGCAAAAGAAGCCCCGAGTAGCGAGTTTTGACTCTATATTACTGTAAGTGGCGCTGTAATAATGTGCTAACGCTTAAAATAAGCGCGATTTGGCTGAATGTAGAAAAAATAAAAAAGACATGCAGCCACTATAATTTTATGTAATCCGCCAATAAATACCTGAGTTTTTTACTGAATTTTGTCATTGAGCCTGCAGGTCAAAAACAAGTTTTTCGTCATAAATACCCTTACTACCATAATAAGTGGGCTGGCGGAGTTTGTCAAGTAAGTTTTTTCGTTTCTGTGTTGTCAGCTACTTGCATGACACCATTTGTTGTAAACTCACTTTTTCTTGATTTTTTGGTTTATCTTGTCTACCTGTTTTGCCACTCTGCGAAACGGATACCTACTGAATAACAGTAAGATTTTTCAATCCTGTTCCACAGCAAATTTTAATGCCATGTGAGTAGTTATAGTGCTGTTAACAATCAAAACGACAAAAATTAACATGGTGATTAGTAGTGTATAAATATTCAAGGACAAATTTTCAAATTGAGTTAGCATTTTAAAATACACAAAGGTTGGCATTATCATTGGCAAAACAAGAATTTGCGATACTCCTGATGCTAAGTTGTTTCGACCAATCATCAATGCATTTCCAGTAGCTGAAATATTAATGATTATCAGCGTATTAAATAATAAAGACACTCCAACTGCTATTGAGTGTTCAACACTATTGCCTAGAATTGCAAAGCTGAATATGGAAGAAATTACTGAAATCGGTAACCCAAATAATAACCAGTGAGCGAAAATTTTATAAGCAACTGTAAGCCTAGAAGAGAGTGGCTGTACAAAGATTTGCTCTAATATTCCATCATGATAATCAGATGTAAACAAATTATTTGTAGAGATCTGCAAAACAAATGTAGCACATATCCATGTTAATGTTAACATAACTTCTTGTTTATTGTTGTTTTCAAGTGTAAATGAAGATAAACTTAACATTATGATAAAAATACATACTATATAGGTAAAGTTCTTATCATCTGTTACTAATTTTTTTACTGAGTCGATCATACTAGGCTTTTAAATGTTTATTATAAATTATAGTGTTTACTTTGAGGTAGTATAATTTTTTGTTCATAAGTTATATAGGTTTTATTATTTTTTTGATAATGCAATTATGGAAAAGTTACCAAAAATAAAGTCACCAGAAGATTACACTCCTTCAAAAGATGAAGAATATATGAGCGTAAAACAACTGGAATACTTCAGCTTAAAGTTACAGTCAATACTTGCTGAGTTGGAGAAACAAGAACTAGAAGAGAATAGTATTGATACATACTATTCTGATGGAGATAGTGGAAACGAGGAATTAATCAAGCGTCGAAAAGATAGAAAAGAAAAAATTAAGGAGGCGTTAGAAAAAATAAAATTAGGCACTTATGGTTACTGCGATGGAACAGGAGAAGAAATAGGAGTCGAAAGACTTAAAGCTAATCCGCTTGCTATATATTGTATTGAAGAGCAAGAGAGAGTAGAAAAAGAAAAGAACGTGTACAACATTAACGATTAATTTACACATAAGTGGTGAGCCATGATTTATTAGACTTCAGGGTATTCTTAAAGAGCAAGAGGCGCTGAAGTATGTTATGCTATAAAGAAAGTGGAAAATTGGACATTCTCAACTCGACTCCTGCAGATTAAAAATTAAGTTGAATAAAAATTGGGTTTGACGAGTTTTTTTTCCATAGTTTAAGAAATTAAAAATTTAATGATTAGAATTATAATTACAAACCACAATAAAAAATAGACTTTTCCATTTGATTTATTTTTAACTTGGATGTTTTCTAATTTTTTATCAGCTATTAGGTTTAATTTTTCTATAAGGCTAAATATCCCTTGGATTGTTTTTACAGGATAAGAATTTCTAATTTTTTCCCTATACCCTATTTTACTTTCATGTTGACTGCTTATCCACGCTTCAACTACTTTCCACATATTGATTTCTGGGTAGATCTTTCTACATGTCCCTTCTAGTAAAATCATAGTTTTCTGCAGCAATAACAATTGTGTTTGAACTTTCATATCAAAATCACCAGTTATTTTTAATAGCTGAGCAAGTAAACTAGCAAATGAAATCTTCTGTATAGGCTGCCCAATAACAGGTTCACCTATTGCTCTGCAAGCTGTGACAAAATTTCTATGCTGTGATGAAACGTAACCAGCTTTAAAGTGCATTTTTGCAACGTGATCATAATCCCGATTTAAAAAGCCTTTGAGTATCTCTATAACGTAATAGCATGTCTCACGATCTATTCTACCCATGATTCCACAATCCAGGGCAATAATATTGTTATTACTATCAACCATTAGATTTCCAGGATGCATATCAGCATGAAAAAAACAATCCCTGTATACCTGATGACAAAACGATTCTATAAGGTTGATAGCTATTTGCTTATGATTATTCAGTTTTTCAACTTCGTATATTGGAGTTGCTTCTATCCATTCTAATGTTAAAACCTTTTTTGCAGTTCTATTCCAATCTATTTCAGGTACATAAAAACCTCTGTCATTTTTTGTGTTTTCCTTTAGTTCTGAAGAGTGAGCAGCTTCAAAACGTAGATCTAACTCTAATCGGCAAATTTCAGCAAAAGTTTTGACTAATTCAATTGGCTCTCAGCCTTTTTGATTGTTCGCTAAATTTTTCTGCAATTTCTGCAAGCCAAGAAAGCATTTTTATATCCCTTGAGAATGTTTTCTCAATATTTGGCCTTAAAACCTTCACAGCAACTTCCTTACCCTCAGTTGTAACCGCTCTATGCACCTGAGAAATCGATGCTGCTGCAATTGGCTTTTCAAAAAAGCTTGAAAAAATGTCGCTCAATTTACAATTAAACTCACTTTCTATAGTTTTAACTGCTATTTTATGTGAAAATGATGGCAATCTATCACATATCAATAACAAGTTATTTGTTATATCCTCATTTAAAACATCAGTACGTGATGAGATAGACTGCCCAAACTTAATGAACACCGGACCTAATTTTTCAAGAGCACACTTTAGCTTATGGCCTTGTATTTTATTTATTGATTTCTTTGATGGTGGAAGTAAATAAGGTAATATATTGTAACGTGTCAGCACTGTAGTTATGTGCAGAAGACGCAAAATATTTTGAATCATTTTGCTGCGTAACTGCTAAATATTTCATTTAGGGTTCTATTTTTCATAATCTCATCGGGCTTGCCTTGGCAATAGATAGTATTATTTATACAAATTACGTAATCTGAGGATGGTAGAGCAGAGTTAAGATCATGAGAAGTCATAAGAATCGATACCAATCGTTTTTTTGCTATTTTATTTATAATATCATAAAATTTAGCCCGCGCGTTAATATCCATTGCACTGACTGGTTCATCTAAAATGATCAAGTCAGGCTCTGCAATTAAACAACGTGCAAGCAGTAGTAGTTGTGTTTGCCCTGCAGAAATTTCTAACACTTGATTCTTCAAAATGTTACCGATACCAACCAACTCTATCGCTTCTGTAATAATGGATTGATTTTTCTTTAGTCTTTTCAAGGAGCTATTTAAAAGGAAATATTCAACTGTTATTGGCATCAAATTACTAATACTAAAATTTTGCGGCATATAGCCAATTTTTATGTTGTCAGCAAATACGATACTACCGGTACAGCTTTTATTTATGCCAGCAATTGCTTTCACTAAAGAGGTTTTACCTCCACCATTTGGACCAAGTATTGTAATTACGTCTCCTCTTTCCATGAACATATTGATATTGTCAAGAATTCTTTTACCATCATATGTGAGAGCAAGATTTTCTATTTTTAGAACACGATTATTGACATTATTTAACTTTTTGGCAAAATTTAACTTCTTCTCAACGTTTATATGAGACATTTACTGGCTTTTTTTCTATTACTTTCATTTACACTATACTATAATATTGCCTTTTCATCCAATTTAAAAGTTGTAGCTACAATTAAACCTATCCACTCACTTGTAGCTTCTGTGACAGAAGGGATTTTAGAACCGGGATTGCTTGGCTATGCAACATCTGCGCATAATTATATATTAAAGCCGTCTGATGCGAGTAATTTGGAATCAAGTGATGTCATATTTTACACTGACGATAACTTAGAGACGTTTGTTCAAACTTTCGCCAAAAATAATAAAGAACTAGTGCAGTTGTCACAGGTAATCAACCTACTTCCTGCTCGGCCACATTCATTTTCTAGAAAAATTACCAATACTCAAGATGAAAAAGACCTACACATTTGGCTGAGTCCCGAAAATGCAAAGAGCATGATACTTTTTATAAGTGCAACGTTGTCTAACATAGATAAAGAAAATTCCCATCGATACAACTCTAATGCAACAAAAGCTATAAAAAAAATAGACCAAGAAGTAAAAGAAATCGTGAAAGAACTGAATGATTTTAAAAATCAAAAATACATCGTCACTCACGATGCTTATCAATATTTTGAAAAATATTTCGGTCTAAATCACCCAAACGCCATTCTTTCTATAGAAGAGGATTCTTACATAGGTATGAAGAGTTTTATGAAGCTAAAAAAGATAATGAAGGAAGAAAACGTTAAATGTATATTTGCTCATTCACAGGAAGATAGCATAAAGCCTAATGCTCTTTCTAATGACGCAAAAATGGTAGTTCTTGATCCTATTGGATCAGACATAGAGCCTGGAAAAGATGCATATCTAGCCATAATCAATAGCATTGCACAAAATTTTAAGTCTTGTTTTGTTGAGTAATAAGCTCCCTTTTAGCTTACTGTTTTATTGTTCTGCAATTTAAATTACCATTTGTCCTTTACATATTATGCAGGTTTAGAATTATGCTTTATTCTTACGTTTATGTCTTAGCCCAATGCAATCAATAAGTTAAGCAAGTATTCTAAGGAGAACCCTTCGATTTTTGACCTATTGATTTGAGATACTTTAGGTTGATCAATCTTTAGAGCGTTTGCTGCTTTTTTCTGTGTTTTGTACCTCTTACTTATTAATTGTGCAATGACCTTTATTAATTTCAGTTTTGTATCTTTTACATCCTCCAACTCTACTATTATAGGATAACTTAATTGTAAATTTTGCATAATAATAAAATTCCTTATAAAAAAACTACTTTAATTTTTCTTCTTTAAATAATACGTGCCTTCTGACTACTGGGTCATACTTCCTAAACTCCAGTTTTCTGGTGAGCTTTTTTGGATTACGCTTTTTTACATAAAAATAGCCAGTTGATTTTTCTTCACCAGTTTTTGTTATCTTGATTGCAGTGCTGACTAACTTAACGAGCAAAGAAGCATTTTTTTTCGCCATACTTATAATGATATAATAGATTCTATGCGAGTTTATTACGCAAAACACTAAAAGTCAACCGAATAATGCAGATCGTAAAATTCTTGACAATCAACAGTGCATTAAGTAGCATGAAGTTAACTTCAGAATGAAAAGCAAACGGTAAATAAGTGGCAAATAGTGGCAAAAGGTTATTATTGATAGAAAATTCTGCCTGTTCTAATGAGGTAAGAGTTGCCTTATCAGTTAATAATAAGGTTGTAGAATTTGAACAAGAATTCAAGGAAAAAAAACAATTAAGAGGTAATATATACGTTGCTTATGTAAAGCGTATAGAGCCTTCTTTGCAAGCTGTATTTATTGAATATGGAAAAAACAAGCAAGGTTTTTTATCTTTTTCCGAGATATCTCTAGATTACTTCAATATTTCAGAAAAAGAAAAGGAAACTATCTTTGAGGGCTACTCAAATGACGATTGTACAGAAGAAGCACCAGCAAATGTTTCTTCAGATTTTGCAGCTAGTAAGAATGTTAACGAGTCAGGTAGTGGTTTTGTAAGAGAGGTACCTTTATATAAAAAATACAAATTACAAGATGTTATTTCAGTAAATCAAAAAGTATTGGTTCAGCTAACTAAAGAGGAACGAGGCAATAAAGGAGCTTCATTTACAACATATATAACTTTAGTGGGTAGATACTGTGTTTTCATGCCAAATTCCATGAGTAAAGGTGGGGTGTCTCGCAGAATTGAAGATGCTAATGTCAGAAAGCAGTTAAAGGATATACTGAGTTCAATAAACTTGCCAAAAAGATCAGGTTTAATAGTAAGAACTGTTGGTTCAGGAAAAGATAAGAAAGAAATTGAGCAGGATTACAATTACTTATCCTCATTATGGCAGAGCATTCAAAAAAATGCCTTCTCTGTAAATGCTCCATCATTAATTTACAACGAAGCAGATGTAATTATGAGATCTGTTCGTGATTTTTGTAGCGATGGTATAGAAGTCATAGTATCTGGGAAGGAAGCTTTTGAAGCAGTGAGACAATATACTAAAAATGCATTAAAAGGTAGTAAGTTGCGTTACAGATTGTATAGAGGTTCTATCCCAATCTTTACTTACTATGGAATCGAAGATCAAATTTCTGAGTTATATAGCAATAGGGTAGAGTTGCCATCTGGTGGGTCTTTGGTAATAACTTTAACTGAGGCGTTTGTTTCAATAGACGTAAATTCAGGAAAGATGACAGGAGAAGATAGCATAGAAGAAACAGCTTATAGAACCAATATGGAAGCAGTACCTGAAATATCAAGACAGGTGAATCTTAGGGGCCTATCAGGATTAATAGTAGTCGATTTTATTGACATGTTGAAATATCAGTATTGCAGAGCTGTTGAGTCTGCTATAAAGCAAGCGTTTAAAGACGATAAAGCTAAAGTTCAATTTAGCTACATAAATGACTTTGGTTTAATGGTATTTTCAAGACAAAGAATTAAACCAAACATACAAGAAATTAATACTACAGAGTGTTTACACTGCAAGGGTATTGGAAGAGTAAAATCGAACGAAGTAATTGTTGCATCGATACTAAGGGATTTACAACACATTGCTCATAGGAACCAAAATAAGTCTTTTGATTTAATAGCGCATAGTGCGGTTATAGCGCATATTTTTAATAATAAACGGAATACAGTTTCTACAATCGAAAAAGAGTTTAATATTACATTGAACATTAGTACTGATAACAGTTTAGATGTAAATACATTTGTTTTAAAACAAGGAGATGATGTTAATTCAAACGGTTATAAGCCGTTACAGAACTCTGGATACCAAATTGAGGATAGCAGCAATGAAGAAGTTGATAATTCAAATAAACTACGAGGCAATTTTTGGCTGACTAAGTGGCTTTCGCGCTTTTTAAGTTCTAATAACTAATTAGAAACCCTAAATTGGGCTTGTAATTAATAAGTCCTATACTTATATATTCTTATATCAGATAATATTTACAATGGGGTATTCATTATGGGAAGAGCAATAGGCATAGATCTCGGAACAACAAATTCTTGTGTTGCAATAATGCAGGGCAAGGATACAAAGGTAATAGAAAATAAAGAAGGGGCAAGAACTACTCCATCTATAGTTGCATTTACTTCGTCAGGAGAAAGGTTGATTGGCGCTCCAGCAAAAAGGCAAGCAACCACCAATGCAAGTAATACCTTTTTTGCTACTAAGAGATTAATAGGCCGTCAATACGGTGATTCTGAAATGAAAAATCTAAACGTGCCGTATAAAGTGTTTGCAGCAAAAAATGGTGACGCATGGGTTAAAACCACTGATAATAAAGAATACTCTCCTAGTCAAATTGGTGCATTCATACTACAAAACATGAAAGAAGCAGCAGAAGCTTATCTTGGAGAGGAAGTAAAAGATGCTGTGATAACAGTGCCAGCATACTTCAACGACTCTCAACGTCAAGCAACAAAAGATGCAGGAAAAATCGCCGGATTAAATGTACTCAGAATAGTAAATGAACCGACTGCTGCAGCGCTTGCTTATGGTCTTGATAAGAAACATGGGCACACAATAGTGGTATATGACCTTGGTGGTGGTACATTTGATGTCTCAATACTTGAAATAGGTGAAGGGGTTTTTGAAGTAAAGGCTACAAATGGTGACACTCATCTTGGAGGTGAAGACTTTGATAACGCAATAGTGAGTTATTTACTAGATGAATTCAAGAAAAGTAATGGCATTGATTTGAAAAATGATCCAATGGCTATGCAAAGAATCAAAGAAGCTGCTGAAAAAGCGAAAATTGAATTATCAAGTGCAATGGAAACGGAAATAAATCTACCGTTTATTACAGCTGATGCAAGTGGTCCAAAACACTTAAATATGAAATTAACGAGAGCAAAACTTGAAAGCTTAGTGAATGGTTTAATCGAAAGAACTATGGCTCCTTGTAAAAAAGCTCTTGAGGATGCTGGTTTGTCTGCTAGTCAAATTGGCGAAGTGGTTCTCGTTGGTGGCATGACTCGTATGCCAAAAGTCATAGAGAAAGTTAAAGAATTCTTTGGCAAAGATCCACATAGAGGAGTGAATCCTGATGAAGTTGTAGCAATTGGAGCTGCAATACAGGCGGGAATCATTCAAGGTGATGTAAGAGATGTGTTACTACTTGACGTGACTCCACTTTCTCTTGGTATTGAGACTCTAGGAGGAGTATTCACTCCACTTATTGAACGTAATACTACTATTCCCACTAAAAAATCTCAGGTGTTTTCAACTGCAGAAGATAACCAAACAGCCGTTACAATTAAGGTACATCAAGGTGAAAGAAAATTGGCGGTTGATAACAAGCTACTTGGTCAGTTTAGTTTGGAAGGGATACCTCCTGCTCCTCGTGGAGTTCCTCAGATCGAAGTAACATTTGACATAGATGCAAATGGAATAGCACATGTTTCTGCAAAAGATAAAGCTACTGGAAAAGAGCAAAAAATACGCATTCAATCTTCAGGTGGTCTATCTGATGATGAAATAAATCGCATGGTGAAAGAAGCTGAAGAAAAAGCACAAGAAGATGAGAAGCGCAAAAAGTTTATTGAGGTGAAAAACCAAGCAGATAGTTTAGTTCATTCTACAGAAAAGTCTCTGACAGAGTATGGTGATAAAGTTTCACCAGAAGATAAATCTGCTATTGAAAATGCAGTTAACGAATTAAAAGAAGTTAGTAAATCTGATAACATTGATGACACTGATTCAATCCAGCAGAAAGTTACTAATCTTTCTCAATTATCTATGAAACTTGGAGAAGCTATGTATAATGCCTCACAACAAAATAGTGCTGGAAATGGCTTTTCATCAGAAGGGAATCCAAATGATAAAGAAGAAAAAGTAGTAGATTCTGATTATCAAGACATAGATAATAAGGAAGAGAATAAGTAATTGTGTATTGTTATATCACTTTTCCTGTCATTCCAGTATCAGCTACTTGGATGACAAGAGGAGCATATTGTTGCTTAAAGAAACCATTATGGATATTATTAAAACGATAGAAGAAAAGATACGCGATTCGATAGATGTAATTGATATCAACATTATCGATGAATCAGTAAAGCATGCTGATCATTATTTTGCTTCATCTTCAACATTACCTTCGCACATTAAATTAATATTAATATCTGACGGCTTTATTAGAATGAGCATTCTAAAAAGACATAAGTTAATTTATGAGTTATTGAAGGGTGAGATAGAGCTAATACATGCAATTTCTCTTCACTTGTATACGCAAAACGAGTACAATTTAAAAAATAAATAATAAAAATGTGAAGGAAGAGTCTATATTAGTTAAAGCAGGAAGAAAATTTAATGACTATAAAGGTTCTATGAACCCGCCAGTTTATCATTCTTCTACCATATTATTTCCTACTTACAAGGACTACTTAAATGCAGCAAATGGAGAAAGTATATACGATGTAATCAACGATGGTGTTGCAAGGGATTATAGCTACAGTAATGTTGGTACTCCTACTGTTCATTATCTTTCAAATGCACTTGCTGAAATTGAAGGGAGTGGACAAGCGCTTATTTATCCTTCCGGACTATTTGCACTTACTTTTGCTATTTTGACTTTCACTAAAGCGGGTTCGCATGTCTTGATACAAGATAATAGTTATTACCGACTTAAGAGATTTGCCGAAAATGAGCTACCAAAAAGAGGAACAGAAGTAACTTTTTATGATCCAACACAGGATATAGCTGATTTAATTCAGAGTAATACTTCATTGATAATGATCGAGACTCCTGGTTCTGTAGCGTTTGAGATTTCGAATGTAGAGCATATAGTAAAAGTTGCTAAAGAACGTGGAATCGTAACCGTTTGCGACAATTCATGGGCCACACCTTTGTTATTTAAGCCGCTTGATTATGGAATTGATGTTGCACTATATGCGGTGACAAAGTATCTAGCCGGTCACTCAGACTTATTGATGGGGGCTATTATTGCTGAAGGTGAAATTTTTAAATTGCTTTATGAGAGCTATAAAAATTATGGAGTAACCATTCAATCGCACGACTGCTACCTTGTACACAGGGGACTAAGAACACTGCACACACGTATGAAAAGGCACCAAAATACAGCAATGGAAGTGGCAAAGTGGCTAGAAAAACATTCAAAAATCAAAAAAGTTTTGTATCCAGCACTTCCCTCCCATCCTCAACACGAATTATGGAAAAGTTATTTCAAAGGAGCAAGCGGCACATTCAGTATAGTACTAGATAGAGAATATTCATGTGAAGAACTAAGCTGCATGGTTGATCATATGAAAATTTTTAGTATTGGTGCTTCTTGGGGAGGGTGCGATAGTTTAATATTACCAATAGATCGTAGATCTATGTCAAGATCTGTAATGAATTCAGATTATGGTGGAAGTTTTATACGGATATTTTGTGGACTGGAAGATCCTGAAGATTTAATCTTTGACCTTAATGATGCACTAAAAAGGTTATCATGCTTAGACTTTCAAAACGATGAAGTAGGACATGAAACTGAGAGAATTACTGCATGATGTTGTTGATGTTAACTTTGGCGTTGAAATCAAGGGCGTTACATGTAATCCCAAAAGAGTCAAGGGAGGTTATCTTTTCGTTTGTGTGTCAGAAAGGGATAGGATTTACATAGATCAGATATTATCTTGTGGAGCTAAAGCGATAATTGCAAGTGATTGCATAACAAATGGTATCATTCCAGCGCGTGACGCTGGAATTCATATTTTCCACCCAAACCCTCAAGAAATATACAGCGAAATAGTCAGCAGATTTTATCAGTTCAAACAGCCCAAATATGTTGCTGCTGTAACTGGTACGAATGGTAAAACTTCAGTAGTAGAATTTTGCCGTCAGATCTGGCAGAATGCTGGCTATAATGCTGCGTCTATTGGAACACTTGGAACATGCATCAATAATGGTAGAAAAGGTAATAGCAACAGTCTTACCACTCCAGGTGCAGATGACCTTTACGCAGCATTACGTGATATAGATAATAAAAACGTAGAGCACTTAGTGTTAGAAGCATCAAGTCATGGGGTTGATCAATATAGAATCCATGGACTTAGGCTCACTGCTGCAGTTTTTACCAACTTCTCACAAGACCATTTAGATTATCATAAGGATATCAACAAGTATTTTGAAGTTAAAAAAAAGTTATTTTATGAGGTATTACCAAAAGGGGAAACAGCAGTGTTAAATGCAGACATAAGTGAGTATGATGCGCTGCTTAAAATAGCTGAAAAACGCAGCAACAAAGTTATCACCTATGGGAAAAAAGGCTCTGATATTACTTTGTTAAAGCAAACACCAGCACCAAACGGTCAACACCTGACAATTAAAATTGGTGATGAAATTTATGAGACGTTTTTTCCGATTCTGGGGCAATTCCAAGCATATAATCTGTTGTGTGCAATGGGTATAGTTACCTCGTCTGGACTGAATTACAGAGAAATATGCGTAGATAAACTCATTTTTCCAGCAGGAAGAATGGAAAAAGTGAAACCTTTTGCATTTGTGGATTACGCTCATACTCCAAGTGCGCTTAAACAAGCCCTATTGTCTTTAAAATGGCACTTCAATAAAAAAATAATTCTAGTTTTTGGTTGTGGTGGCAATCGTGATCAAACAAAACGCGCAGAAATGGGTAAAGTAGCACAAATGTATGCAGACAGAGTGATAATCACGGATGACAATCCGCGTGATGAGAATCCTGCAGAAATTCGTCGTGGTATTTTACTACATTGCCCTAATGCGCTAGAGATAGAAGATAGAAGAGAAGCTATAGAGAAAGGAGTAGATATTGCCTATAACAAGGGTATGATTCTGCTAGTTGCAGGAAAGGGGCACGAAAGATTTCAAATCATAGGGAATCAAACCTTTGAGTTTAGTGATGTTGAGGTTATTAAAAATCACGTTTTAACATGCTGATTTTTACAATCATTCACCGTTCTTGCAAGCGATAGCACTCTCACTTCTTTTGCACCGGAGTTTAAAATTTCTTGAGAGCAAGATCTTACAGTTGCTCCGGTTGTTACCACATCATCAACTAATATCACGATTTTATTTTTGATAATTTCTTTGTTGCTTGTTTTAAAAGCCTTCTTTAAGTTTTTTTCACGCTGTTTAAGTGAAAGACCAGCTTGAGGCGCAGTATGGCGAAGACGTTTTATTGCAAATGGCGTATAGGATAAATTGGACAACTTACTCAACTCTTTTGCAAGTAGTGCTGCTTGATTATATTTACGTTTAAACAAACGCATTTTATGTAACGGTATAGGAATTATGGCCTCTGCGTTCTGAAACGTATCCTGATTAGCTTGGTGTATCCACTTTGCATAGATTTTTACGTAATTCAAATTATCAAAAAATTTGAAATTTATAATCATGTTTCTACTATGTTGATCATAAGCAAAAACTGATCTTAATACTTTAAACGGTGGAGGATTGGTAATGCACTTACCACACGTATGAATATTGTCTGAGATTACTACTCCACAAACATTGCAGTAATGCTTAGTTAGAAAATTGATTTTTTTATTGCATTCACTACACAGATAATGCTTAGTTAGAAAATTGATTTTTTTATTGCATTCACTACACAGATTAAGATTTTCATCAATGATACACTCGCAACTTACGCATACGTTTGGAAATATGAGATTTGTAGCTTTTTTTAGTAAGAGAAGATTCACAATTCATTAGATATATTATAAAATTTATATAGTATAGCTAAAGTAACATAAGACCTGCTGAAAAAGGTGATTGAAAAAATGATGTGAGAGAGGTAGAAGAAGAATAAGCAGATCAAGTAAGGAAAAAAAATGAGCTTTAGTTACTATAATATGAAAAAACACCCAAGAAACTTTCGTAATATAACAGGTTTAACTATAGAGGAGTTCGAAAAAGTAGTGGAAAAAGTGAGGTCTGGATGGGAAAAACAGAAAAAGTGTCATGGTAGAAGATCAAAACTACCAACTCTGGAAGATAAGTTGTTTTGCGTAATTTTGTACTATCGCACTTACATAACACATAGATTTTTAGGATGCCTATTCAATGTACACAACGCAAATGTATGTAGGTTACTTAAGAGAATAGAGCCATTACTCGCCAAAAAAGTGACTATAACAAAAGATAGAAGTATGACGCCAGAAAAAATACTGAAGATTTTGGCTGATGTTACAGAACAGCAAATACAGAGACCAGAAGATAGTAAAAAACGGAAGAAATCATATTCAGGAAAAAAAAGAACCAACACTATGAAAACTGAGATTATTATCGAAGAAGGAGGAAGAATTTTATCAGTGTCAAAGTCATACCGTGGTAGAATTAGTGATTTCCGCATAAGGAAACAAGAAAAATATTTACCACTTGATAGCATAAAACATGCCGATTCTGGATATCAAGGTTGGCAAAAATTGCAAAGCAATGTTATAATTCCATATAAAAAGTATCGTAAAAAGCCATTAACTCCAGAGCATAATAGAAGATTAGCATCATTTAGAATGAGAGTAGAAAACAAGATCCGAGAGATAAAGATATTTAAGATTATGTCGAATGTTTATCGCAATTTTCAGAAAAAATATAACCTGAGGTTCAATATTATTGCTGGTATTGTAAATCTTAAGCACGCCTTTTAGTTAACCTTGATTTTAGTCACCCTCCTTTCCTTTTTTTTATCGCTTGATTCGCAGCAGGTCTTTAAGCTTACACCCTTTCACTTTTTATTTCATTTCAATATAGTTCATACTGCTGAGTGCTGTAGCTAGTGCAAGTCAGGTTTTCCTACGTCATACCGCGATTTATTTGCGGTATCTCTAGATCCCGCTAACAAGCAGCGGGATGACGAATTTGTCGTTTATCAAATCGTCGGTAAACCTAAGTTACTTTAGCTATATAAAAGCAGAACTTATAACTCAGTTTGCGGTATACTATTGGCTAAAGTAGCCTCCGAATCACTCCAATGAGATAAACGCTGATATTTTTCTGGCTCCTGTATTTCACTTAACTTACTTTGCACTTTGTTGCAAGCCCACACAAGTGGCGTTATCATTGACGCGGCAGCCAAAATGATAGCAGCGCAAGCATAACTTACAATCTTGTTGAATACTTCAGCTACTGCACTAGCACAATCTTGCCCAGCACTTAAAAATGCATTTGAATGATCAACTAATGATTTTGTACTTGCTTTTAAACAATAGTCCCCTGTTATTTTTGACAATAACTTGGCTGGAAAGTATGACAAATATGCCACCATCAAAAATAAAGGTTGCAATATTATGTTGGCTGCTAAAGTAGCACCCAGTGCACACAATGAATACACTTTCTCTGCTCTGTAACCTACATACTCACAATTTTTTATATATTAATCATTATAACCGTTCTTACTCTCAACTCCGCAAATTATATCTTTCACAGGGCCTAATATATTATCAACATAATGTACAGACTTATAGAAACTATTTTCTGGAACTAGTGTAATCTCCTGTTCTCTTAGCAGGTACAACTCCATATTCAACGTACCTTCTAAAGTATCGATATTCTTATCTCCAAACCATAAATATGCAACCTAGCCTAATATAATTAAGAAATAGTTTATAATAAATATGTTTTAAGATGCCTGCCTGTAACACTTTCTGGAATTTTTACCACTTCTTCTGGAGTTCCAGTAGCAATCACTTCTCCGCCTTTTATTCCGCCCTCTGGTCCGATGTCTATTATATAATCTGCAGTTTTTATAACATGCAAATTGTGCTCAATAACTATAACAGTGTTTCCCAGATCGACTAATCTATGGAGTATTTTTAGTAAGTTATTTATATCTTCAAAGTGTAATCCAGTTGTTGGCTCATCAAGAATATACAATGTTCTTCCGGTAAATCGTTTTGATAGCTCTTTGGACAGCTTTATTCGTTGTGCTTCACCCCCAGACAACGTTGTTGACGACTGTCCGAGTTTTATATAGCCAAGCCCCACTTCCTGCAAAGAAACCAACTTTTCTTTTACCATTGGAAGGTTTTCAAAAAAATCACAAGCCTGATCTATCGTCATATCAAGCACATCAGAGATTGATTTTCCTTTATAAGTAACTTCCAATGTTTCACGATTATACCTTCGCCCTTTACACTGCTCACACTTCACATAAACGTCCGATAGAAAATGCATCTCTATCTTTAAGTGCCCATCACCTTTACAAGCCTCACACCTTCCCCCTCTGGTGTTAAATGAAAACCGGCCTATATTGTATCCCCTTGCTTTTGACTCCGAAAGACCTGCAAACCAATTTCTTATATGAGTAAACATACCGACATATGTTGCTGGATTTGACGCAGGAGTTCTACCAATTGGCAACTGATCAACTTCTATAATTTTATCTACATATTCAAGACCTTCTATTCTATCACACCGACCATACCGTGCAGACGAATGATGTATCTTATGTGCTGAATATTTATATAACGTTTCTATGACTAAACTTGATTTTCCCCCTCCTGATATTCCAGTAACACAAATAAGATTCCCTATAGGAAATTTAACGTTCACATTTTTTAAGTTATTTTCACATGCATTTATTACTTTTATGAACTGAGTTGCTTGCTTTCTTCTCCTTGGAATTAAAATTTTTTTCTCTCCACTCAAATATTGCCCTGTTATGCTCCCTGAATTTCTTTGCACCTGGTCTGGTGTTCCTTCTGCAACAACTTTTCCACCATTTACACCAGCTCCAGGACCAATATCAATCGCGTAATCAGCAGACATTATTGTATCTTCATCATGCTCAACAACGATTACAGTGTTACCCATGTCTCTCAAGTCTTTCAGTGTAGCAATTAACTGATCATTATCGCATTGATGAAGGCCTATCGAGGGTTCATCAAGCACATACAGCACTCCTGTTAAACCAGAGCCAATTTGCGAAGCAAGTCTGATCCTCTGACTCTCACCGCCAGAGAGAGTGCTAGATTCTCGATCGAGCGTTAGGTAATTCAACCCTACATTCTTTAGAAATGCTAGCCTCTTGATTATTTCATTTAATATTTTACTTGAGATCTGCTTCTGTTGTTCTGTGAGCTTGTCTGGCAAATTTTCAAACCACTTAAGGGATTTATCGATGCTGAGCCCTGATATTTCACCTATATGGTTGCTATCAATTTTTACTGTAAGTGCTTCTTTTTTCAATCTATAGCCAGTGCATTCCTTACAGTGAGTGACAGAGCAATATCGCTCGACAAGTGTTTCATCATAATCCATCTGACGTTCTAGGATACTGACCAAACCTTGAAATTTATCGGAGCCAAAGAGTATCATATCTTTTATTTCTTGATCTATGTTCTTCCACGGAACATCAAGACTGAATTTACAATTTTCAGCCAGTGATAGAATTGCACTTTTTAGAAATCCATAACTTGTGTGCACTTGACGGAACATTGGTCCTACTGGCTTTAAAGCACCCTCAGATATTGAAAGAGTTTCATCTGGCACTATTAGCTTTACATCAACAGCCAGCTTTTTACCAAGCCCATTACACGAACCACATGCACCGTAAGGGCTGTTAAAAGAAAATAATCTTGGTTCTATTTCCTCAAGAGTGAAACCAGACTCTGGGCATGCAAAATTCTCTGAAAAAGTCAGAATTTGACCATTTTTATATTCGGAATTATGGTTGTCAGGTAGGTTTACTACTTCTACATACATTAGACCATTACCAAGTTTTAGTGCGGATTCTATACTACTTGGCAGTCGATTTCCTATATCGCCCGATATTGATATTCTATCTGCAACCACAAAAATGTCGTGTTTTTTGTTCTTATCGAGTTTAGGCAAGTCATCTACATTGTACACTTCACCATCTATTTTGAACCTTACGTAACCTTGTCTTTTAATTTCCAATATCTCTTTGAGATGTTCTCCCTTTCTACCACGCACAACAGGGGCAAGTATATATATTTTAGTTTCTAAAGGTAACGCAATTATAGTATCTACAATTTGAGATACAGTTTGCTTTGTTATCGGTAACCCAGTTGCAGGTGAATAAGGAACCCCTATTCGTGCATATACTAAGCGCAAGTAATCGTAAATTTCGGTAACAGTTCCAACTGTTGACCTTGGATTTTTTGAGATCGATTTCTGGTTGATAGATATTGCAGGGGAAAGACCTGTAATCGACTCAACATCTGGTTTATCCTGAATGTTGAGAAATTGACGCGCGTAAGCTGATAGGCTTTCAACGTATCGGCGTTGGCCTTCTGCATAAATCGTATCAAATGCGAGACTAGATTTACCAGAACCACTTAGCCCAGTTATAACAATTAGCTTATTTTTCGGTATATTGACATCTACACCTTGCAGATTATGTTCCCTTGCACCCTTAACTCTTATAAAATCGTCCATATTATACTATATAACGTATTTTAACTATTATAGCCTTAAAATACATGAATTTACAGTGATATGTTGATTTTCTATTGATTTTTCAACTGTTACGGAAAATTAGGCAGCGTTTGATAAATCGTCATTCCGCTACTTGTTAGCGGCTGAGATACCGCGACGGTATGACGGTTAAGTAGACCAGTGCCCCTATGATGTCATCCCAGTGTCAAGCACACAACTGTACGAACGTTGTAGTTTGGGCCATCAGTGGGACAGTGCCCAGACTACTTGGATCCAGCTTCTATGCAACTTAATTAAAAGCGTTTGTTTTAGCGTAAGACAACTACCTTTAGCTCATCAGCTCAGTTATAAGCAAAATTTCTGGATTCCAGACTGGAATGACACCATTTGCTGTCTTCAAAAATGAATGTTCGTACAGCTATGTGTCAAGCACTGGGATGACACCATTCTTTTTTCTGGATTCCAGTGTCTGGGCACTGGAATGACACCCCCCTGATAGGCTCAAATCATAATGTTTGTACAGTTGTGGGTTTAGGCTACCTATAAATTCTAAACTTGTTGTTACGCACCAAATACATCCCCAGGACCCAAAGTCAGTTTAGCTATATCAGAAAACAGGTTATGTGGAAATCTTAAAATACTTCTTGTTCGCCAAGCAAAATAAATACATTCCTACAAACAAGCAGATGCTTAATACTGACGCATAAGAAAACTTAAAAATTAAATCTCTAATATATATTGATAAGCATTTACCTGCAGAAAATTTGTATAGTAATCCAACACATACAACGGCACTATCAATTACTGATGCAATAATTAAAGTAATGAAATTTGCCATATGAAAATTCAACTTGGACTTCAATTTTTCAAAAACAATTATGCTTGAGAGAAGAGATACTAAAATTGCAGTATATGAAATCAATATCATCAAATTAAAAATTTGCCATTTAAAAACATAACATAGCGCTGTACACACTATTAAGCTGTACTTAGCTTTGCTTTTGCCATAAAATTCAACCATTGAATTTATAACTAAAGCAGCTCCCACAAATAAGGCAGCACATATCATTAATTTATTTGAAGTGTTGAGTAAAGAAAGACTTATAAACAGGAGTATCGATAAAATAGACATAATCAAATTTAATAACATACATTTATTTTAAGTAAATATTGCACATAGTGAAAGAGTTATTTAACCTAATGGAAAACAAAAAACATTTTGAACTGACATGCTATAGCTACCCAAGAAAGGTTTTCCTACGTCATACCGCCGCGGCCGCTAACAAGCAGCGGGATGACGGTTTATCAAATCGTCTGTAAACCTAAGTTACTTTAGCTATATAATAACTATTTCCCAAATCTTTCAGATTTACTTTTAAAACATCCTTTATGTTTAGCACCTTTTTCTCTGTTACTTTGCCAATACATGAATAAGCAGCATCTTCAAACAACGCTTCAAACCTCTGCTGATTTTGTGGTGCAATAGTAACCAAAATTCTACTTTGCGACTCAGAAAACATTATTATCTTGTTTATTATGTCTGTATTTTGTGTTTTTCCTATTGGTACTAGTGAAAGATCGATTTCAGCACCAAGGTCTCCTGCAATTAGCGATTTTGCCAGAGCAATAATTAAGCCGCCTAAGTTTGGTGCAATTGCAGAGGCAATTATGCCATCTTTTATTGCCTGGTTGTAACGCTCATACAACTTCCTAGCGCTCTTTGCATCAACTTTTGGCACGTTGTTATTATCTATTCCACTATATAACTGATATTCAGATCTGCCAAGCTCATCGTGGGTTGTACCAAGCACATATATCAAGTCTCCTGGCATCTTTACGTCAAGCGATACCGCATTTTCAATATTGTCTATAACTCCAATTGCTGAAATGAGTAATGAAGGTGGTGCAGATATCATCACTTTCTCGCCATTTTCGTCATATCCCTTGAAGTCATTGAACATACTGTCTTTTCCGGATATGAATGGTGTTTTAAATGCAGTTGCAAAGTCATAACAAGTTTCTGCAGCTCTCTTTAGTTGCCACAACCTTTCTGGATTATAAGCATCGCACCAGCAAAAATTGTCGAGCAACGCTAGATGATTTATATTTCCTCCTGCAGCTACGTAGTTGCGTATGGCAGTGTCAATTGCACATGCTGCCATGTGATAAGTGTCAATTTCTCCATAACTTGAGCCAAATCCCTGCGATTTTACAACACCTTTGTTTGAAGAAAGAACTGGCCTTGAGACGATAGCTTCGCTGCATACTCTTCCCTTGCCTTGCAGTGGTTTCAGTATTGACGATCCTTGAACCTCATGGTCATATTGCACCACTATAAACTCTTTGCTGCGTATGTTTGGTCTGCTTAGCATTTCTTTTAGCTCGACTTCTAAAAAAGACGGATTTCTAGCGCATGACGCTGGCTGGTCAGCTACTTGAATGAAAGGGGAGGGGGCTTTAGACCATGGCTTTGTTTGTAAATGCACTGTGGGATTACCGTCATGCAAAAATTCAGTTTCCATATCCATTATTACTGTCCCTTCAGGACATTTAACAACAGCTTTACCACTTTCGTTAAACTCTCCAATCACACAAACCTCCACATCATGTTTTTTCATGATTTGCTTAAACATAGGAAGATTTTCTTCTGGCACTGCTAAGGTCATTCTCTCTTGTGATTCTGATATCCATATTTCCCACGGAGCCATACCATCGTTTTTAAGGAGAACCTTGCTCAAATCAACTTCAAATCCGTCTTTTCCCATTTCACCAATGGACGATGATAGACCGCCTGCTCCATTATCCGTTATTGCATTATAAAGACCAAGATCTCTTGCTTTTATGACGGCATTGGATAGTTTTTTTTGTGTTATGGGGTCGCCAATTTGCACAATCGTTGAAGGGCTGTTTCCCGACAAAGCCTCTGAAGAAACCGTTGCGCCGTGAATTCCATCTCTTCCAACTCTTCCGCCAATAATTACGATCTTATCGCCATTTTTTGGTCCTTTAATGTGTGAAGGTGCGTTATTTATGTTGCGTGGAATAATTCCAACGCTTCCGACAAAAACTAATGGCTTGCCACAAAATCTATCGTCAAAATATACTGATCCAAGTTGCGTTGGAATACCAGAGCAGTTACCAGCAACATTAACGCCATGAATCACTTCTTTCATTATATATTTTGGCGGTAAGATCTCATTAGTACGCTCTTTATCCCTATAGAATTTGCCTTTTGCTTCTTTGGCAAAGCAAAAGTAATAGGTATTCATTATAGGCTCCGCGCCTTTCCCGAAACCCACTATATCACGATTAACTCCAAGCACTCCGGTCATTGCTCCACCAAATGGATCAAGAGCTGAAGGGCTATTGTGAGTTTCAACTTTATCTACAATCAAGTAATCGTCATCAAAAATTATTCCTCCTGCGTTGTCGGAGAAAACTGACACGCATATGTCAGAATTTATCTCACGCGTTGCACGCTTAATATAATGAGCATATAGACCGTCTTTTATTTCATCAATAGGGGAGCAAAAAATATTGTGTTTACAATGTTCAGACCAAGTCTGTGCCAGAGACTCAAGTTCAATATCATATGGATTTCTACCGAGTTTTTTAAAGTAATCCTTTATAGCTTTCATTGCTGCCAGCGAGAGCCCTAAAGTGCCATTACCATTGATTCCATCTCTGCTGATCTTTTCAAGCTCTTGGTCACTCACATTGAGGTCAACAGATTTCGCCCCATTACTACCTGATGTCATCCCAGTGCCCTCTTCTGTCATCCCAGTGCCCCGACACTGGGATCCAGAAAATTTCAAGCAGTTGTATAATGAAAACTGGATTCCAGTGTCAAGCACTGGAATGACACCAGGTGTTGTATTCGATTTACCATAATATTTCCAGCTATAGTTCTTACAGATAAGTGTGCAATACTCAGTGATAGGGTTGAATTCTTGTTTTATATCATCTTCAGTTGGCAAATTCCCTTGACTTAGAATCAATTTTGAACTTCTTGCTTTTATCTCAATTGATGTCATTCCAGTCCTTTCGTCCGTCATCCCAGTGCCCTGACACTGGGATCTATAGATTCCAGCGTCACGCGCTGGAATGACAGAGGGGGAAATTTGCATGACAGATGGATCGATATAGCCTTTGCTTATTAAATATTCTGTAATAATTTGTTTTGCTGTGTTGCCTACATTGTCGGTCATGCCAGGTAAAAAGCTTATCTCCAAGCCCCACTTTGCTTGTGGTTCTATGAAGTTATATTGAACTTCTTCAAGGTTTTCATTATAGAAATAATAACGGCAATCTTGTATGATCTTATTATAAAATAGCCCACAAATTTCTTCATATAACTTTGGTGGTAATTCTTTGTGTATATAAATCGAGTAAACGTTGACTAACCATCTGCGGCCAACTTGTTCACATTTATTAAAAACTTCTATTCTGATGTTTGCCATGTAATATTGTGAAAGACTTTAATATATCATAGCATAAGAAACTGCAAGCACATTTATATTTTGAGTGATTTCTATATAATAAAATATTGTATTAATTGTTACTGTTAGTGGGAAGAGTTTTTACCGTTAACGTGGATGAGTCCTTTTTCAATGTATTGGTTCAGCACATATTTTCTGAATATGAAAGAGAAAAAATTCCCGAGATAAAGATCATACTTCCCTGCAAAAGGGATGTAATAGCGTTGCTGAGTGCGTTCAAGAATTATAACGCTAAAAAATGCATAATTTTGCCAGAGATAGTTTCGCTAGAGAACATCGATGAGGAGGATTTAATATTAAATCTTGATAGAGTTAAGGTTATCAATCCAACAAAGAGGATGCTGCTACTCATTCAATTCATATTGGAGTGGAATAGAAAAAATAATGATAATTTCCCAATTGATTTAGCTTATAGCCTGCCATCATTGCTTCAATCTACCCAAACAATGAATTGTTATCAATTCGATGAACATTCAAAAAAAATAGAGAATTTCATAAGCTTACTCATTGAGAGTTGGAATAAAATTTTAAAAGATTTAGGAGTAGTAGATATATTAGAACATAAGAGTGATTACATAAACAATATGATAATCTCTTTACAAAAAGACCAACATATAATCTTTGTTGGAATTGGAAGGGATAAGTCGTTAATTAAGGCTATATATGACCTGCCGTTTGGAAAAATAATTTTGCCTAATCTGAATTTGAAAATTAAAGAGAAAGATTGGCAATCACTTGATAAAAAACATTATCAATATTGCCTGAAAGATCTGCTCGATTATTTAAAAGTGGATAGAAGGGATGTTAGCTGCTTGAACACTATAGAGAGTGAAGTAACTGACTATGTTTTTGATACAACTGCCGAACTGAGCAAAGTTGGTGATAGATCAATTGGCAATATTGAAGTCATCACTTGTGATTCCAGAGAGGAAGAAGCACAAGTGACATCATTAATTATAGAGAATGAAGGTTATGAAAACGTTTCTTTGGTTGTCTTTGATAAATTACTTGCAGCTCGTATAGCATGTTTATCAAGGCAACACAGTGCCATACCGGAAAATTATCCTTATATAACACTCCTACTTTATAGTATCGAAGTTTTGACCTCAAATTGGAGCAGTGTGTCATTACTTTCGCTCCTTAAACATAGGCTAGTGACTTTTGATTACACTCAAGAAGAGTACTCTCAGATTTTATCTGAATTTGAAATAGAGATATTACGCAACTTTAGTACAAATGGCCTTAAAGATATTATAGATGCTATCAATGCCCATAAAAAGCTAAAATATAAAGAAGATATATTACTTATTATCAGTAAGTTAGAGGCTATACTTAATCTTTTGCTTAACTCTATAAATTGCCCTATTTCTGATGTGGTGGCAACTCATTTGCAGTGTATTAATATATTATCTGGTATAAATTTTTCAGAGCTAAATAGTGAAATAGGTAATTTTACCTGTAATTTCTCAAATGCATGTGAAGGTATAGAAATTAAGTGCTCCTTAGAGTTATATAGCCAAATTCTGACCTTATTTTTAGAGAAAGAGTTTTTCTCTGTAGCAAATGACTTGAATAAATTCAGCTTATATCACAACAAGGTTGTAATACTCGCTGGATTTAATGAAGCGCCAAGCTTTCAAGGGCCGCTTTTGAATGCACTTACGAGAGAAAAATTTAACCTTCCTTCTGCGCAAGAAGAGCAGGGGTATTTTTTTTATACTTTACACAATTTGTTTTGTGCAAGTAAGGTTTATATTACAAGATCGCTAAGCCATAGAAAACCAATTCTATTGCAGCGTTTGGAAATTCTGCTTAAGGAGGGGAAACAGCCGTATCGTGATTGGTTGAGGGTATTAAATACGCCTGAATGTACTGTTCCATATACTCAGCCTATGCCAAAACCTCAAACCGAAGTTAGAAAAGAAAAAATGCAGGTGATGTCTTGCAGTGCAATAGAAAAGCTAATTCGTAATCCTTATTCATTTTACGTTGAATATATACTGGGCCTTAAACAATTAAGAGACTTGAATTTTAAGCCATCGATATTGGAATTTGGCACTATGGTACACAACATTCTTGCAAGATATTTACGCAACAAAAAGTCGCTGATGAGCATTGTACGAGAAGCATTCTCGACTAGTCAGTTTAATTTTTCAAATATGTGGTGGGTAAGACTGCAAAGGATAATTCAATCTTTTGTCGAATTTGATAAGACTCGAAGCAATTATGTTGAGTTGGAAAAGAGCTTTTCCTGTCCGATATTTCATATTCCAGCGCGTGACGCTAGTTCTTGTGATCAGTATGAAACTGCTTGGATGACGAATAGGCCACAAGAAATTTTACTGACAGCAAGATGTGATAGAGTTGAGTATCTACCAAGTGGGCAAATAGCAATTATAGACTATAAACTTGGTTCACCACCTTCCAATGAAGAAGTGATGTCGGGGTTTTTTCCGCAATTAATTTTACAAGCCTTAGCGGTAGAACATATAACAAAAAGAAAAGTCTCAGAACTTGCTTATTGGAAACTTGATTATGATAAAATAAAAGTTGTTTCTATACAAAATTATAGATACAAAATGCAAGAATTAAAAAATGATCTGCCTGGTTTTTTATCTAATTATTTAAGTAATTCCACACCTTTTATTGCCTCTCCATATTTTCTGAGATTTAACAGCTATAAACAGCTAGAAAGGGTAGGGGAGTGGTTGTAAATCTAAGTAGCTGACACTGGTTCCTTTATGACGGCAGTGCCACTATGATGTCATTCCAGTCTGGAATCCAGCCTTTCCATCCAAGACGGTGTCATCCGAGTAGCCCCTTTTTTGTCATCCCAGTGCTCCTAATAATGTCATCCCAGTGCGTGACACTGGGATCTAGTCTTTATCGTACAGCCACTTATTTAAAGTTAAGTTTTCTGGATTCCAGACTGGAATGACAAGTTCTCGGCAACCCCTACATCATACCACCGCGGTATCTCTTAACATAAGACCTGCTGCGAATCAAGCGATAAAAAAAAGGAAAGGAGGGTGACTAAAATCAAGGTTAACTAAAAGGCGTGCTTAAGATTTACAATACCAGCAATAATATTGAACCTCAGGTTATATTTTTTCTGAAAATTGCGATAAACATTCGACATAATCTTAAATATCTTTATCTCTCGGATCTTGTTTTCTACTCTCATTCTAAATGATGCTAATCTTCTATTATGCTCTGGAGTTAATGGCTTTTTACGATACTTTTTATATGGAATTATAACATTGCTTTGCAATTTTTGCCAACCTTGATATCCAGAATCGGCATGTTTTATGCTATCAAGTGGTAAATATTTTTCTTGTTTCCTTATGCGGAAATCACTAATTCTACCACGGTATGACTTTGACACTGATAAAATTCTTCCTCCTTCTTCGATAATAATCTCAGTTTTCATAGTGTTGGTTCTTTTTTTCCTGAATATGATTTCTTCCGTTTTTTACTATCTTCTGGTCTCTGTATTTGCTGTTCTGTAACATCAGCCAAAATCTTCAGTATTTTTTCTGGCGTCATACTTCTATCTTTTGTTATAGTCACTTTTTTGGCGAGTAATGGCTCTATTCTCTTAAGTAACCTACATACATTTGCGTTGTGTACATTGAATAGGCATCCTAAAAATCTATGTGTTATGTAAGTGCGATAGTACAAAATTACGCAAAACAACTTATCTTCCAGAGTTGGTAGTTTTGATCTTCTACCATGACACTTTTTCTGTTTTTCCCATCCAGACCTCACTTTTTCCACTACTTTTTCGAACTCCTCTATAGTTAAACCTGTTATATTACGAAAGTTTCTTGGGTATTTTTTCATATTATAGTAACTAAAGCTCATTTTTTTTCCTTACTTGATCTGCTTATTCTTCTTCTACCTCTCTCACATCATTTTTTCAATCACCTTTTTCAGCAGGTCTTAAGTTACTTTAGCTACAAACATTAAGAAATTTATCAAACGAAAAAAAAGGCAAAAGAAGCCCTAGTCATTGTCTATTTTCAGTATTGGCGTTTTTTAAGTCTTAAACGCTGCAATTTAGCTGCTTTTAAACGGCAACTAACCTTAGCTTTAATATTTAAGAAATTTACTAGGCAGAAAAAAAAGGCATAGAAAACCCGTGGTAGCTAGTCATTACACTCTCTATTTTAAAATTTGACGTTGGGTGATGTCTTGAACGCTTTATAAGCGCGTTTCAGCTTATGTAGGTAAAAACCTAGAAATTTTATAAAGACATACGGTGCACATAGTGCAAAAAATTAAACAATAGTACGCCAAATACAAGTTTTCTTGTCATTTTAATCTGCTGCAGAGATTGCGAAGTTAAATAAAATAGCTTCACTTTCATGATAAGGGGGCTGGCGGGGTTTGTCAAGGAAGTTTTTTCGTTAGCAAATTTTAATGTAAAATTACTATCAGAAAACAGATTATGTAAGAGAGCTAATTGTTCTGCCACAATTTTGCTCTATCACACTTGCCACATTTAATATTCCAGCTTCGTCATAATAATTTCCAATCACTTGCAAGGCAAGTGGTAAACCCTCATTGGAAAGCCCAACAGGAACAGAAATAGCAGGCAATCCTGCAAGACTTGCTGGCACGGTAAACACATCATTGATGCACATAATTAGCGGATCTGGCTTTTCATTTAAGCCAAAAGCTTCTGTTGGAGCAGATGGCACAAGTATGTAATCTATTTTTTCAAACGCTTTTATAAAATCATTTCTGATTAATGCTCTAATGCACTGCGCTTTTTCGTAATATTCATTATAATGACCTGAAGAAAGCGCATAAGCGCCAATTAAAATTCTTCTTTTCACCTCTTTACCAAAACCTTCTGCTCTTGTTAGTGAATACATTTCTTCAAGGGTATCAGTATCAACCCTTAATCCATAACGCACACCATCGTAACGAGCAAGATTGGATGAAGTTTCAGCAGAACAGATTAAATAATAAACCGGTATTGCATATTTAGTATGTGGCAGAGTAATGTCAACAACTTCAGCGCCATTTTCTTTTAAATAGGAAGCAACTCTTTCCCAATTATGAACTATTTCCTCTGAAATTCCATCCATCCTATATTCTTTTGGTATACCAATACACTTACCCTTGACATCACCATTTATAAAGCTAGAAAATTCAGGTACTGGCTTTTTGCTCGATATTGAATCTTTTTTATCATAGCCACAAATTACTTCCAGCATTAATGCTGAATCAGAGACAGAACGAGTAATGACTCCTGCTTGATCCAGAGAACTCGCAAATGCAATCATACCAAAACGCGAGCACCTTCCATAAGTTGGTTTTATTCCAACTACTCCACAATAAGCTGCTGGTTGGCGTACAGATCCACCGGTGTCGCTTCCTAACGCTCCAGCGCATAAAAATCCAGCAACCGATGCTGCAGATCCACCAGATGATCCACCAGGAACAACTTTTTCTTCGTCACTTTTTCTAACCCACACATTTTCAACAGGACCAAAATAGCTATTGGTGTTCGCAGAACCCATAGCAAATTCATCCATATTAAGCTTACCGAGCATGGCTGCTCCACTTTTTAAAAGCAAGTCAGACACTGTAGATTCGTAAGTCGGAACAAAATTTTCCAGCATTCTTGAGCATGCTGTTGTTTTGATTCCTTTTGTACAGAATAGATCTTTGATGCCAACTGGTATACCCATGAGCGGCAAGATTAAATCATCTTTTTGCCTAGAGAAATATTCATCTGCAACTTTAGCAGCTTTCATTGCTATCTCTGGGGTTTTTGTTATAAATGCATTTAACTCTTCATTTTCAACTGCATCGATGTGTGCTTCTATAAGCTCAACAGCAGAAAAATTCCTCTTTTTAAGCCCATCATGCATTTGTGTAATGCTTAACTTTCTTAATTCATTCATCAATATTTAATTTTTAGCAAGACATTAATTATAACATGGCACGATAAAAAATCCATACATTTATAGTTACAGCTAAATCTGTACATAATTGATGCTCAGAGTGTAAAGAACGCAGATACTGCTGAAGAAAAAGGCTAGACGCTAGTAAAAAAATCTCAGGGCCATATCGCAGTTGATACTCAAGACATGCAATTTATGTAGCAACTGCAGGAACAACTAGTGCTGTGAGAATGGTCAACAATGCAAAAGAAAACCTTTCTGGAGTTAAGAATATACTGGTTGATGCGGGCTATACAGGAGGGAATTTTGCAACGCAAATAAAAGATATTATTGGTGCAACTGTTGAAGTAATAAAGCGAAGTGAATTTGAACAGGCTCTTACAAAGTATACAAAAAACGTTTACAATCAACGTTCAACGTGATAAATTAAAGACGGTTTATTCCTCGGTAGCTCAGTGGTAGAGCAGTTGGCTGTTAACCAATTGGTCGCTGGTTCGAATCCGGCTCGGGAGCTCTTCTCTATGAAATTCTAGTGTTAATCTTATATGGGCATTAAATCAATCGTTTTATGCATACTAGATGGCTGGGGAAATGGAGTAGAAAGCAGTAAATATAATGCTATTAGCAACGCAAATCCACCCTGTTGGCAATATATTAGCTCTAATTATCCAAAATGCAGTTTGTCCGCCTGTGGAACTGATGTTGGGTTACCTGGTGGTCAAATAGGTAATTCAGAAGTTGGCCATATGAATATTGGCAGTGGTAGAGTAGTAATGCAAAGCCTTCAGTGCATTAATCAAGAGATTGGAACAATAGAAAACAATGTAAATCTACAAAGTTTTATTAGTAATCTAAAAAGTAAGAACGGAGTATGCCATATAATGGGATTAGTGTCAGATGGCGGTGTTCATTCGCATCAAAAGCATATTTCGACTTTAGCAAATAAAATATCACAGCATGGAATCAAAGTGGTGATACATGCATTTTTAGATGGCAGAGACACATTACCAAATTCAGGAAAAAAATGCATTCAAGAATTTATAAAGAGTATAAAGGGAAATGACATAAGAATTGCTACTGTTTCTGGGCGTTACTATGCTATGGACCGTGATAACAGGTGGGAGAGAACAATTGAAGCTTATGAGGCTATCGCATTTGCAAAGGCACCTCGTCATGATAATGCAGTATCGTTGATTGATGAAAGTTATCAAAATAACATAACTGATGAGTTTGTCAGGCCCGCAGTAATAGGTGACCATCAAGGTATAAAACCAGAAGATGGAGTGCTGTTGGCTAACTTTCGTGCTGATCGAATGATACAATTAGCAAGTATTTTGCTTAGTAAAACAAACCATACTGAAATAGCAAAACTCTCTTCAATTTTAAGCATGATGAAATATAAAGAAGATCTCAAAATTCCTTATATTTTTCCTTCTATATCTTTTGCTAACACTTTAGGACAGGTAATAGCAGACAATAAATTGCAACAATTACGCATCGCCGAAACCGAAAAATACGCTCATGTGACTTTCTTTTTCAATTGTGGAAAAGAAGAACCTTTCTCTGGTGAAGAAAGAATACTCATTCCCTCACCGAAAGTTCAAACTTACGATTTGCAGCCCGAAATGTCAGCCTTTGAGCTCACAGAAAAGCTTGTAGAAAAAATTCACTCCCAAGAATTCGCACTGATAGTTGTAAATTACGCTAATCCTGATATGGTAGGGCATACAGGTAATATAAAAGCAGCCGGGAAAGCTGTGCTAGCTGTAGATGATTGTCTTGCGAAAGTGCTGAGTGCTGTTAAAAAGTCAAGTAACACTGCATTAATTGTTACTGCAGACCATGGTAATGTGGAATGTATGTTCGATGAAGAAAATAATACACCTCATACAGCGCACACTCTAAATAAAGTGCCATTTATTGTGTCTTGCGATAATCTAAAACTAAGAGACGGAAGGTTATCTGATATTGCCCCTACTATTTTACAGCTACTTGGAATTAAGAAACCTGATGAGATGACAGGTAGTTCGTTGATTGTATAATTTTTCGCATTACTCTCTAACTGGATATGCACAGCTGTTGTAGTTTGAGACACCGGAAAGGTGTCATTCCAGTGCTTGACATTGGAATCCAGATTAAAGATTAAGTTGTAATCTTATATTAAAAATAATATCTTTGATAGTGAAAGATTAGATTCCAGTGTCAAGCACTGGAATGACATCATAGGAGTTATCCGATATTGCCCCTACTATTTTACAGCTACTTGGAATTAAGAAACCTGATGAAATGACAGGAAGATACCGTCTCGTCAGTCAAAAAAAAATTATAAAAATTGAACCTTAAGCTGTATTAAATAAGACTTGATCTGACACTTTAAAAAAGTAAGTTATAAAATAATAAAAGAAAGGAGTGTTAGAAATGAGTACAATACAAACAAAAATACTAAAACCAAAGCTAGGGTTATTAGAACTAGCAAAACAACTAGGAAATGTATCTCAAGCATGTAAAGTGATGGGATACTCAAGAGATACATTTTATCGATTTAAGGAGTTATATGAAAATGGAGGAGAGGGAGCATTACATGAAATAAGTAAGAAAAAACCGCTATTAGCGAACAGAGTTTCCGATAATATAGAAAGAACAGTGATTGGTATAGCAACAGAATTTCCAGCATATGGGCAAGAAAGAGCTGCAAATGAACTGAGAAAAAGAGGTATAATAATTTCTCAGGGAGGAGTAAGGTCTGTATGGCTAAGAAATGACCTTGAAACTCTCAAAAAGAGACTTAAAGCACTAGAGACAAAAGTAGCTCAAGACGGAATCATTTTAACTGAAGAACAACTTGCAGCTTTAGAAAAAATGAAAGAACAAAAGGAAGCTCATGGTGAAATTGAGACGCAACATCCAGGTTATTTGGGTTCTCAAGATACCTATTATGTGGGCAATATCAAAGGTATAGGGCGAATTTATCAGCAGACTTTTGTTGACACTTATTCCAGGGTTGCAATGGTTAAACTTTACACGGACAGAACAGCTATTACAGCTGAAGATCTTCTCAATGATAGGGTTATTCCATTTTTTGATGAGCAGAAAATTCCATTATTACGCATTCTAACTGATAGGGGTACGGAATATTGTGGCAAGCCAGAAAATCACGCTTATCAGCTATATTTGGGAATCGAAAATATCGACCATTCTAGAACCAAAGCCAACTCTCCACAAACTAATGGCATATGTGAAAGATTTCATAGAACTATGCAAGATGAGTGTTACAATATTATCTTTAGAAAGAAAATCTACAATTCTTTGGAAGATCTACAGATTGATGTTGATTGTTGGTTGCATTCTTATAATGATACAAGACCTCACTCTGGTAAGTACTGCTATGGAAAAACACCTATGCAGACTTTTCTTGATAGCAAACATATTGCTTTTCAGAAAAATATTAGTAGCATTAAACAAGAGACTGATATTAGTTTTAACTACCTCAATTCTTCTGTCAGTTAATTCTTGTCTGTCAGATTAAGTCTTATCTTTTACAAACCAACTACATTCAATAAATTCGTGTAAGATGCCATTTTATATGAGATGGCTTAGAAGCATTTTTTGATTTTAAACTCCAGTCAACCTCTTAGCCCTATAGTTTTTCTGGATCAAAAGCCTTCTTTGAGCTTAGAACACCAAAAACAATATGGAGTAACTTACGCATCGCAGCTCCCACAATGGCCATATTATGCTTGCCTTTTTCTTTTAATCTCTTGCAAAAAGTTATAATAATAGGATTGTGATTTTTAGCTACTATAGCAGGAAAATACATTGCCTTACGTAGTGTTCGTGAACCTGATTTACTTAATCTGGGCTTGGCATATACAGATGAACCTGATGTTATATTTCGTGCCAGCGTATGCTGCCAATTGCCTGGCATGTATAAAAGCCTTTATGTCAGGAATTTCCGCTAAAATAGCTATTCTCTCCTATACCTGAATAGGAGTTGAAAATCTTCCAACAATTCTTTGTGTTGTTTTAATAGTTCACGTATGGAGTTTTTTATTGTTTCTATTTTTTGCTCTATGTTGATTGCGAGGTCTTCCCAAGCATTTGCAACTTCTTTAGGTAGCCTCTCTTTTTTTTCTAGGTGGTTATTTACTAATGTCAATTCATCTTTTAATGCAGCCGAGCAACGATAAAGATGTTTCAATTTTTTTAACTCAGGAGCAGGTGGTGTCCAGCGAGTTGGTTCTTGTCTTTGGCAATAATCAGCAATAATTTCTGCATCAGTCTGATCATTTTTTTGTCGTATAAGCTTACTCCTCGCATAAGATTTTATGCAATAAGAACACTAACAAAATGTCCAGCGTTGTGCAGAAACTCAGCCAAAGCTTCGCTATAACAACCAGTAGCCTCCATGCAGGCTTTTACTTCTTCTACATTATGTTTTTGTAGAAAGCTAAGTAGACCTTGAAACCCAGAATCCTCGTTTTTAAAACTCCTTTTTCTAGTTTCATGTCTTCCTTTTTTGCTTATAAATGAGAGAAAAACATCAAAGCGATCTTTCGATACGTCTATGCCTAAAAAGTTGTTGATCATATATACGTTACCATTAAAAATGAAAAGTAAGGCTAGTCTTGTGAATACAGAATTAGAACCATTTAGGTTTTTCTACGATACCGTCCAGCCTGTACTCTTGAGAAGGGAACTCTTATCTACCTCACAGATTCTATATCTAAGACCGCTGACAGAGTTCTTCCCTTCTCCATCTAATGCTTAAGCTTAAAACATTAGATGCTTTTTACAAGATACAAGTTCGTTGATTTCTTGCATTACCCTCTGTCATTCCAGCTAGACGCGCTGGCAAATAGATGTGTTTTAACTTAACCCAACTTTTAAATTCTCTGCTGTCAATATTAACGACTCATTAAAGAAGTTATCCATATCACCAATACTACCTACGCTTTTTGTACTGATAATTCTTTTAACTAGATTAGATAAAACTTTATTAGGGCCAATTTCAACAAATTTGTTAATGCCACGGCTTGCCATATACAAAACCATTTCTCTCCATTTCACTCTGCTTATGACTTGTTTAGCAAGTAAAGCTTTTATAACTTTGGGATCATTCTCCTCTTTAGCTGTAACATTTGATATCAAAGGAACTATAGGACGGGTTATTTTAATACCCTCCAAAAATTTCAAAACTTTTTCATCAGCAGGTTTCATAAGAGATGAGTGAAAAGGTCCACTAACTTGCAATTTAATTATTTTCTTTACACTTGAGTTTTTAAATAAGTCAGGTAACATTTCAAGGGCTTCTGCAGTACCACTTATAACTACCTGCCCACCGCCATTATCGTTTGCAATTTCACAAACTCCATCAATTTGGGTTGATTTCAATATATCTTCTACTTCGCTTATCTCTGCTCCAAGCAATGCGACCATTCCACCTTTACATTTCAAAGAAGCTTCATGCATTGCTTCGCTGCGAACTTTCAGCAGCTTGACTGCAGACTCAAGAGTCAATGCTCCTGTAGCACACAGCGCTGTATACTCGCCAACTGAATGCCCACAAACATATTTAACATTATGACTAGGAAAAAGAGATTTATGCTCCATAACACGTAGCGTCGCAATTGACACTGCCATTATAGCTGGCTGAGCGTTTTCTGTAATGGTTAATTCTTCAATAGGACCGTTGAAGATTAAATGAGACAGCTTTCTACCCAATATGCTATCTACTTCATCAAAGACTTGTCTTGCAACGGAAAACTCACTATATAAGCTCTTTCCCATTCCTACAAACTGAGAGCCCTGACCAGGGAAAGCGAAAATCATGATAACTATTATTTATTCCTTATTAAATATACTACTTTATTTATTTTTTGTCAATATTTTAGAATAATGATTGACTTAGTGAATTAAGTTCACTAGAATGTTAACTGACTAAAAGTTGTAAGCAACAATGACAGAAATCAATTATCATAAAGTTACCATCGTTATGACAGACGGTCAAGAGTTTGAAACTCGTTCCACTTATGGAAAGGAGGGAGATAGGATAAAACTCGATAGGGATCCTCTCACTCACCCTGCATGGACTGGAAGTTTGACAAGCGGGTCAGCAAGTAAAACTAGCAAATTAGCTAAGTTTAACGATAAATATGGGGATATTTTCTAGTTTTTCGCTTCTTTTTTAGATGCATAAATACAAAAATATAGGCTATATCGCTTCTGAGTCACTAAAATCGCAGGAAGTATCTAAACTATTAAAGAAACTTAATTTTATCAATATAACAGAAGAAAATAAGTCCGAAATTGATCTACTGATAGTTGTTGGCGGTGATGGCTTTATGCTGCGTACCTTGCATAATTACGTCATAGAAAATAAAAACATGCATGTGTATGGGATAAATACCGGCAATGTTGGATTTTTGATGAATAAATGCTTTAAAGATTTAATTGATCATATAGAGCACGCAACTTCAACTCAGTTAACTTTACTAAAAATGGAAGCCACAGACACAAGTGGCAAGAAATACCACTATATAGCGGTAAACGAAGTATATGTTTTTAGGAAAGCAAACCAAATAGTAGAGATGAATATCACTATTAATGATAAGCTAAAAGTAGAAAAATTTAGAGGGGACGGAGTAATATTATCTACTCCCACAGGCAGCACTGCATATAACTTCTCTGCCGGTGGCCCAATCTTGCCGCTAAATTCAAATTTACTTGCATTAACCTCTATCAATAGCTATTACCCAAGGCATTGGAATGGAGCGTTAATATCAAACGATACAATCGTACAAATTGACATTAACGACACAAAAAATCGTCCAGCGCTTGTAGTATCAGATTACAAAGAGTTTCATGATATATCGCAGATAAAAATACAGAAAGATCACGAAAATACAATCACTCTGCTCTTTGACAAAGATTACCCTCTGAATGAAAGGATCTTTGATAGACAATTTCTATACTAATAATTATCCGTAAATTGGTATTTACTACATCTTAATAACTATAGCGTAATCAATGCAGCATAGTAATTAATTTTGGAGTGAATATGCATGGGTCAGTCGAAGAATCAACAGTAAAATTAACTTCTTACGAACAAACAGGTGAAAATAGCAAGATAACACTAAAAGATCCACCATCGCCTGAAGTAGCAGGAAATCTTGAAAAGTCACGACAGACGCAGGAAGGGTTATATGGAAAAGAATCAAGTGATGAAGAAACGGATCCTACTTATACATCTATAAATCGACAGAAAGATGGTGATGGAGCACCACCAGTTCCGCCAAAAAATCCAGCTTTACTAGACAGAAATTCGCTTAATCTTAATACTCAAGTACCACCATCCCCTTTTTCACCACAACCAAAAGATGAGGTTTGTGTTGACGCGCCACAAAATTCAACTCTAAGCAGATCACTTTCTCAAGACACAGTATTTGATAACCCTGAGAATCTTGATCTTGATAAAACATCCACACGGTTAAGCGGAGAATTGAGTGACAAACTTAGCAATACGTCTTCAACTACTTTACCATCATATAAAAGCAAAGATGGCTCTGAGAAGTCTTTGCTCTCAGAGAGTGAATTTGGCATAAACAGCAATGCAACTTCAGAAAACAAAAAAACAAACAGAATCTGGCCAAGGGCAAAATATGCTATTCAGCAGAAGGGCTTCATAATTTTCAGTGCAGCTGCTATTATGTTTAGCGCATCCGCAGCTTTAGTATATTTACAAGATAAAGCAAAATTTGCTGCACTTTTTGCAAACGGTTCACTCTATGTCACTATACCGGTTATCGCACTTGCTGCGTTGCTTGCAATTAGTCCAATACTTTTTGCAATAAAGCAATTTAGAAATACTGCAGAGCATAAAACTCAAGAAAAAAATGCGGATGGAATTTTAGCTGAGGTGTTGGAGCATCAGCCAAAAGATAAAGCTATAAAATCTGTAAGACTGGAATATAGCAATGGCACTCATTCAAATTTTGTATTTAATGCTTGGGAAGCTAAAAACAACTTCATTAACATTGACGAAAAAGTAGTTAGTAGAACTAATAAAATAGAATCAGTAATTAACAATAGGCCACTATTTACTGCATTACTGACCGGTGTAGTTGCTGCAAATATAGCACTTCCTTTATTGCTGTACGCGGAAGGCGGTGTTAATAACGTACAAAAATTTTATCAAAACCCTTTGACTAATGACATAGGACTATCATTACTTATAGGCTCAGGTATACTTGCATTATCAATTATATGTCTTGGCGTGCATTATTATAGAAAAACAAATTGCACTAACCTTATATATTCTCAGGAAAAGATTGACACTAAAAGCGTTAACAAGAAATTCATTGAAGAGATAAAACAAGAAAGAACAGAGGTTCTTGGAGAAAACCACAGTAAAGACGCTAAACGCAGCAGCTTAACGCTTGAGCAAGTTGTGGTTCAATCTCATAATTGTAAGGACGCTGTTTATAGTGTCGGTTAATAAAATGCATGATATAGCTAGTGCAACCCTGTCATACCGCGATTCATTCGCGGTATCTCTTGGCATAGATCCCGCTAACACGTAGCGGGATGACGGTTGTCATGGTGTCATCCGAGTAGCCTCTTTTTTGTCATCCCAGTGCCCTGACTACTTGGATCCAGAAAAAAGAATGGTGTCATGAAAGTAGCCTCCTTCTCCTGTCATTCCAGTGCCTCCTTCTCCTGTCATCCGAGTAGCTGACACTGGTTCCTTTATGACGGCAGTGCCCAAAGGTGTCATCCGAGTAGCCCCTTTTTTGTCATCCCAGTGCCTATTCCTTTGTCATCCAAGTAGCCTCCTTTTTTTGTCATTCCAGTGCCTATTTCTTTAGACCTGCTGCGAATCAAGCGATAAAAAAAGGAAAGGAGGGTGACTAAAATCAAGGTTAACTAAAAGGCGTGCTTAAGATTTACAATACCAGCAATAATATTGAACCTCAGGTTATATTTTTTCTGAAAATTGCGATAAACATTCGACATAATCTTAAATATCTTTATCTCTCGGATCTTGTTTTCTACTCTCATTCTAAATGATGCTAATCTTCTATTATGCTCTGGAGTTAATGGCTTTTTACGATACTTTTTATATGGAATTATAACATTGCTTTGCAATTTTTGCCAACCTTGATATCCAGAATCGGCATGTTTTATGCTATCAAGTGGTAAATATTTTTCTTGTTTCCTTATGCGGAAATCACTAATTCTACCACGGTATGACTTTGACACTGATAAAATTCTTCCTCCTTCTTCGATAATAATCTCAGTTTTCATAGTGTTGGTTCTTTTTTTCCTGAATATGATTTCTTCCGTTTTTTACTATCTTCTGGTCTCTGTATTTGCTGTTCTGTAACATCAGCCAAAATCTTCAGTATTTTTTCTGGCGTCATACTTCTATCTTTTGTTATAGTCACTTTTTTGGCGAGTAATGGCTCTATTCTCTTAAGTAACCTACATACATTTGCGTTGTGTACATTGAATAGGCATCCTAAAAATCTATGTGTTATGTAAGTGCGATAGTACAAAATTACGCAAAACAACTTATCTTCCAGAGTTGGTAGTTTTGATCTTCTACCATGACACTTTTTCTGTTTTTCCCATCCAGACCTCACTTTTTCCACTACTTTTTCGAACTCCTCTATAGTTAAACCTGTTATATTACGAAAGTTTCTTGGGTATTTTTTCATATTATAGTAACTAAAGCTCATTTTTTTCCTTACTTGATCTGCTTATTCTTCTTCTACCTCTCTCACATCATTTTTTCAATCACCTTTTTCAGCAGGTCTTTTGAGAAAAAGATTTTACTAATATATAAACCGCACTACGTAACCTTTTGCTCTTAATCTCATTATATCCTTTGACTAGCTTTAACACCTCTTCATCGTAAACTTCATGTGAGCCGGCATGCACATCAGTAAAAAAGTTAGCAACATCAATCGATAGGGCTTTTGCTAAATCATATAATCTACTAGCCAAAACACAATTTGAGCCATTTTCGTACCTTTGTATCTGTCTATATGAGACACCTATTCTTTTTCCCAATTCGGTCTGCGTTAAACCATGATCTAGCCTTAATTGTTTTATCTTTTTACCTAATTGCACTTTTCACCTCTTATTCAAATTTACAACAAATTTTATGAAGTGGAAAAAAAGCTAGCAAAGTAATTGCTTTAATAATTTCTGCCTCTCGCTAATTAAATTGTTTGGCCTTACGTATTTTTTCTCAATTTCCCTCATCTCTTTTTCTCGTTCTGCAATGCTATTTCGTATTACTTCAGCCGAATATCTGCTTTTGCCAGATGCAAACTCTGATCTTAATCTTCTAACCTTATATTCGAGCTCAGCAAATCTTTCATGCTGCTCAAGAAGCTCTATCATGTGTTTGATTTCAGAATTTAGCTTTTTTTCCTCAACATCTCTCACAATAAAAGAAAGCAGAAGCTTATCTATTTGGTAATCAATATTTGGTTGAGTAGCAAATAGATTGATCATAGCTTTTACATCAGTAGGATTTGCAACTAATAAGCTAAAATTACTACATAAAAAACTATAGAACTTTATCGTCTTTACAAGATAATTTTTCATATCTTGTGATAATTGCAATTCTTTGTGAATTCCTGACAGCAATATTTTCAATTCTTCCAAGTATTCTACATCAAAATTACCTACTTCTGTAGGTAAAAGGATCATTAGCAGCTTTTTTACAAGCTCAACATCATTTGATTTTACTGCATTATAAAGAGCTTTATCCTTATCTTCTTTTAAATCATAAAGCTCTGACGAGTTATCTATGCTGAATAGATGTTCAGTATTTCCCTGAGGAGAGTAGATTAAAATGTCCACTTCTCTTAGCGGGTGGTCATCATTAAACTTTTCTAGTAACTGCTGATCGGTGGTTTCCTCTATTGCTACAGCAGCTTTACTGATCTTTTTCAGTTCAGAAACATTATCTCTTGAATTTTCAAGTATGTCTTTAGCCTTGTCTAGCAGCTGCTCATATAGAATTACTTTTTCTTCATCATCAAGTAGCTGACAATGCTTCTTCAGCTTTGCAGTGGAATAAGACAGGAGATCCATTTCTTTCAATTTTACAATCACAGTACCCAACTTTTATTGAAATTGAAATAATTTTTACGAGATATGTTTTTCTAGCGTAAATGCCCGTAAAGTTTGTTACTATAATTTATAGTAAATCAACAAGTCGTATAGTGTTAACAATTAAATAACATTTATCACGTTATGATCGAATAGTAATGAAATTAAGTGAGGGTTACAATGAAAAAAATAAATAGTAAAAAATTGTCTAGTAAAATGTTAAAAGCGGTAGAGCGAATAGCAAAAGAAGGGTTGTTACCTAATTTTATAAAAGCTGCTCCAACAGCAAATAAAAAGATTAGTAAATTACCTGTCTTAACATATCCTGAGGAGCTCAATCCATTTCAATCAGCTTTATGCAAAATAAGGCTAAGTGAATATGAAAATATGAAACTAAATGAATTTTTGGAAAAAGCTATTGCAGCTAAAAATATAAACGAGTTAAGTAAAGTTGTCGATGAAGCTTTGGATTTAGGAATAAGAATAAATGCTGCCAATAAAAATGGCTTTAGCTTCGCTAACGTTACAATGTTTAAGATGTATCGTGATGAATTCAAAGAAAATAAACAAGAAGATATAATCAGAAAGTTAGCCTTACATGGAGCAGATTTTAATGTACAAGTTGATAAGAAAATAGCTGAAAAAGTGCAAAAAGAAATTGAGCCACAAATATATAGTAGGCTCAAGAAACTTAGGGAAGTTGGAGAAGACGCTACTATAGAAGGAACTGTTGAAGATGTAGAAATTGATAATAAGACCTTCTATATTGAATTTTCACATAGCTGCATAGTTGATGTTGCCAAAGTTGTAGAAGGTGCAAAAAATTTGGGCTTAAGTAAAGGAGACTTAAACCTTGGCGGTAATATCATAAAAATAGGTGATGGTGAAGTTGAGGTCAAAACCGGGAAAGACGGTAAAAGAAATTATGTAGATATATCCGATAACAGCGCTTTTACAGTAACACTTTGCACTAGCCTAGGAGAGCTAAATTTAATGGTATATCACGATACAGAAGACTATCATCAAGTACAAGTTGAGGTGGAAGATGAAGAAATGTGGAATGAGTTGCAAAAAATAGGAGAAATCATAGGACAGGGGTGTTTATTTGGTGGAATGTCTGTTAAAGAAGCAGTAGAAAGAGGCAGTTTTACTAGGTGTGGAAGGTGGGGTGACCAAAATTCTAAAAGTAGTGAGACTTTTTCTTGGGTAAACAAATTAAAAGATACCAAAACGACATCTGTAGGACGTTCTTAATTGGAGGCTATGTAAAACATAGCCTTGAGGAATAAGCTATTGCAAAGACTTATATAAAGTGGTTCTTGAATTTTGATTAAAATTAGGGAATGTTAGATAATAAGATTAATAGCTTAAAGATTTTTCGTGAAAAACTTACCATAACTTGGTCAAGATTCTCCTTGAAAGACAAGAACTAACCTTTACTCCCTGAATTTGCTTTTAACTTGACACTTATGAACACTTCCCAAAATCACCATAAAAATTTACCTTGATTAGTATTGCTTGTAGAAGTGGGTTAGAGATGCATTTAGATATTATTATTTATTGGCAAGCGCTTTTGTTACTGAATGAACTATGTTACACAATGTTTCATCTTTAATTTTTCTATATTCTCTTACTAATCTTGATATTTCTTCGCTGCCCACATCGCTACGGAAGGCATTATCATGCAAGTCTTCAGAGGCTTTGGTAAAAAAATATGACATATCAACGGACAGTGCTTCTGCTAACTTATATAGCCTATCAACTATAAGCCTTACCTCTCCAGTTTCATATCCTTGTATATGCTGAAATGAAATTCCAAGCTTTTTTCCTAAGTCCCTTTGGCTAAAACCACACATTAGCCTTCTTTTCCTTATCCTTTCACCTATTTGCTTATCGATAGGATGTTGTATGGTCATTTTACGTATCAGAACTACGTAACCTTTTGCTCTTAATTTCGTTATATCCTTTGACTAGTTTTAGTATTTCTTCATCGTAACTTTCATGTGAGTCAGCATGCATACTGGTAAAGAAATCAGCAACATCAATCGATAGGGCTTTTGCTAAGTCATATAGTCTACTGGCTAAAATGTAATTTGAACCATTTTCGTACCTTTGTATCTGTCTATATGAAACACCTATTCTTTTTCCTAATTCAGTTTGTGTCAAACCACAGTATAACCTAAGTTCCTTTATTTTTTTGCCTAATTCCACCTTTCATTACTAATTCTAGCTGTTCAAGCTTACATTAAATTTTTTAATTTATGAAGTAGAAAAAAAGAAGGAAAGTTAGAGAACTTTCCTTCTGGTTTACAGATTACAATAAACCACTGTCATAAAAACTAAAGTGGCTCTTTTGTGTTACGATTATATGATCTATCAATTTCATTCCTACATTTTCACAGGTTGCAGCTAATGTAAGTGTGTTATCTTCATCCTCCTTTGATGGCTCTATATCTCCGCTTGGATGATTATGTGAAATTGCAATAGATGCTGCATCAATCAGTAATCCCTGTTTTATTATTTCCCTCACATACAGAGGTACTCTGTCTATAGTTCCACAGTCTTGAATATACTCATATATTAAATGACCACTTCTATCTAAGTATATCACTCGTAAGCTTTCCTTTCTTGACTGCCCTATTGCTGCTTTAAAGTATTTTAGTAGCTCTTCTCTATTATCAAGAATCGACAGCTTTTTTAACTTACCTTTCAATATCCTATCAAAAATCTCTTTCAGGCAAAAGATACTTGCTATTGCTCCATCGTTCATTCCTGTAACATTTTTTAGCTCATGAAAATCAGCATTAATTACTCTCCCTAAACTACTAAAGAGCTCCATTAGCTTTTTGGCAACTTCTCTTCCTTCTGTGTATGCAGATAGATTACGTTCCAGTAGCTCATAGTCAAGCAAAGATCTACCTCTGCTTGATAGAATACGAGTTTCTAATTTCTCTTTTCTCTCACTATTATTCATAAAAACCTCCAAGATCAACATTATATACAAATTCAACGCCAGCTTTCTGACGCAGTAGTTCTCGAGGAATAACCCTTTTGAACTCTAAATTTGCAATGTTGTCCTTGTTGCTTGGGCACTGGGATGACACCCTACTTAACCGTCATACCGCCGCGGTATCTCTTAACATAGATCCCGCTAACACGTAGCGGGATGACGGTTGTCGTTTAGCTATAAACATTAAGAAATTTATCAAACGAAAAAAAAGGCAAAAGAAGCCCTAGTCATTGTCTATTTTCAGTATTGGCGTTTTTTAAGTCTTAAACGCTGCAATTTAGCTGCTTTTAAATGCAACTAACCTTAGCTTTAATATTTAAGAAATTTACTAGGCAGAAAAAAAAGGCATAGAAAACCCGTGGTAGCTAGTTATTACACTCTCTATTTTAAAATTTGACGTTGGGTGATGTCTTGAACGCTCTATAAGCGCGTTTCAGCTTATGTAGGTAAAAACCTAGAAATTTTATAAAGACATACGGTGCACATAGTGCAAAAAATTAAACAATAGTACGCCAAATACAAGTTTTCTTGTCATTTTAATCTGCTGCAGAGATTGCGAAGTTAAATGAAATAGCTTCACTTTCATGATAAGGGGGCTGGTGGAGTTTGTCAAGCAAGTTTTTCTTTCCCGTGAATTCCCTTTGAAGTTGAATATTGAAAATTGACTGGAGAGTTGTGGATTACTTTGTATATGTCATAACAAGCCATGGCACTCTCGGCAAAACCACTTAGTATCAACTTGAGTTTGCCTGGATAAGTAGCTATATCTCCGATTGCATATATTCTATCTCTACTGGTTCTAAGTGTAGCTGGGTCGACAATTATGCGGCCATGTTCTAACTCTATACCCCAACTGTTTATTGGCCCAAGATTCATTGACAATCCAAAAAATGGCAGCAAAAAATCAGCGGATATTTCTTTTTCTTCCTTAGAGGCAATGTTTTTTACTATCACTGCGCTCAACTGCCCATTACCTCCTGCTAGTTCGTGTAATTGATATGGCACTACCAGTTCTATCTTTCCATTATTTTCAAGTGATTCTAATTTATTTCTAGTTTCAGGAGTGCAGCGAAATTCCTTTCTTCTATGTATCACATAAATTTTCTTTGCAACTTTAGAAAGTTCTACAGTCCAATCAGCTGCAGAATCACCCCCCCCTGCAATGACTATAGTTTTGTCCTGAAAATCAGAAATTTTATTTACACTGTAAAATACAGATTTATTTTCGTATTCTAATATACCACTTAAGGGTGGACGGTTAGGTTCAAACATTCCGTTACCTGCAGCAACAATAACAGCCTTACATTTTACCTCTGTACCTGTGTTAGTTATGATAGTAAAGCTTTGATCACAGTTATTCGAAATCTTTTCCACTTTTTGACTTAAATGGTAAACAGGCTCAAATGGTGAAGCTTGCTCCATTAATTGCTCAATTAATTTTTGGGCAGTAATTACAGGATAACCAGGTATATCATATATTGGCTTTTCTGGGTAAAGAGCTGTGCATTGTCCTCCTGCTTGATCCAAAACATCTATTATATGACATCTCATATCAAGCATTCCCGCTTGAAAAGCAGTGAATATTCCAATAGGCCCTGCACCTATTATTACTATATCGGTTTTCATATTCAGATGGTAATCTATTTATAGATATTAGCTTTCTTCGCTAATAAGGTCAATTTACAAAGGGATGTATTTTTAAAAGATGTGGCTAGATTAGATAAGATTTCCAGCGTTATGAACCACATAGTCCAAATAAGCTCTAAAAATCAGCTAACATCGCGGGATGCTGTGCGGACGGAATGGGATTCGAACCCATGGTACGCTCATCACGTACGTCAGTTTTCAAGACTGGTGCCTTAAACCGCTCGGCCATCCGTCCGTTTCTTTTCTATCACAACATTTGATTTTAAGCAATCTATAAAAGCTTTACTTGCCCACGCAAAAGTTGCTAAATATACTGTCCAATATTTCCTCAACATTAATAATTCCAATCACCGCACCAAGTTCAAATGCAGCAAGCCTCAAATCTTCAGATATCAACTCAATTGGATTATCGATATTAAAACGTTGTAAATGTTCCAGTGCTTTCTGCATGTGACTCCTATGTCTTTGCCGAGTAATCACAGGAGTGTCTCTATCACGCCCAAATTTTTCCTCTGCCTTCTTTTTTATGAGAGAGATCAACTTGTTTGTACCTATTCCCTTTAAAATAGAAATAGGTAGAAAATCTATGCCATTAACTTTTATATTGTGATCATTGATAACATCGTCAGCTTTGCTCAGAACATAAATGGTGTCATTTTGGTCTGATGTCATGCAAGTAGCTGACACTGGAATCCAGCTATGAACATTGTTTTCAGCACATGTTTCTAGAATCCATTGTCTATTGCATAATTTGCAAGTATTTTTATATCTGGATCCCAGTGTCACGCACTGGGATGACACCGTTTGTTGATTACAATATTTGCATAGTTGTGTGTCAAGCACTGGTACGACAGATGGTATATTGCCTGTGGCTTGATAATTGACATCGTGTCGTTGTTCAAAAGGAAATAGTTCTATTCTTAGATCAGCTTCAAAAGACCTCTTTTTTGCTCGACTTATGCCTTCTGATTCTATCGGGTCTGAACTCTCACGAATTCCAGCAGTATCAGAGAGAATGATTGGGTATCCGCCAATGTCAATATGAGCTTCAAGCACGTCTCTTGTTGTGCCTGCATATTCAGAAACAATAGCAATATCACGCTTGGCTAAGAAATTAAACAGAGTTGATTTACCGACATTTGGTTCACCAGTTATTACAATATGTAAACCCTCACGCAACCTTTCGCCCCGTCTATTATCATTTAAATGCTCTTGTATCAACTGCACGAGAGATTGCACTTCATTATTAATTTTTTCCAATTCACTTTTTTCTGCCAAAATGTCCTCTGGAAAGTCTATATATGCTTCGATTTTGGATTGTATCGTTATTAATCTTTGCCTCCAATTGCTGTATAGTCTCTCCAATTCTCCAGATATCTGCTTAATCGCTTGTTTAGCTTGCATTTTCGTCTCAGCATCAATTAAGTCTGCAATCCCTTCTATTTGCGTTAAGTCAAATTTACCATTTAGAAAAGCCCTAAGTGAGAATTCTCCAGGCTGGCCATAACAAAAATTTTTGATAATTCCTCCAAGATGATTTTTATGACTGCCTTGCTTCCATGCACTTGTAACTCTATAACGTCCTCGCCAGTGAAACTGTTTGGAGCAGGGAAATAGATGATTATTCCATTATCTATCAATTGATTGGAATCATCATATAGATCAACTAAAGTAGCAAATCTTGGTTTAATTTCTTTCTTAATATGAAAATGATTTAAAGCTTTAAACGCGTAGTTGCCTGAAATTCTGATTACTGCAACTCCTGACTTACCCAATACGGTCGATAAAGCGAAAATAGTTTCATTTGTGCTTGTCATTATTTATATAAACTGCTTAGCAATATTACACTTAAGAAACCAAAATACCTAATTTGAAAATATTCGAAATTTTTATCTATCTTGCTAGTTTATATTAATGCAGTACTATCATACTAGTGAATGTATTATATAGAAAAGCTGTAAAAGTCACTCAGGTGAAAATATTTATTTTGAAAACTGATAATATAATTTATAATTATCAACATAAGTTTTAAATATTTTATGCTCAAGAAATTAGCTTGGTATTGGTCTTTTGTAGAGTTAATTAAAGGGTTTGTTATTACATTAAAATATATGTTTAAGCCAAAGGTTACTTTGAAGTATCCTATGGAGAAGGGCCTTTTAAGTCCAAGGTTTCGTGGTGAGCATGCGTTGCGTAGGTATCCAAACGGTGAAGAACGATGCATAGCTTGTAAATTATGCGAAGTTATCTGCCCTGCTCAAGCAATAGTTATTGAAGCAGAGGAAAGAGAAGACGGTAGTCGTCGCACCACGCGCTATGATATTGATATGACAAAATGCATATACTGCGGACTTTGCCAAGAGGCATGTCCAGTTGATGCAATTGTGGAGGGTCCTAACTTTGAATTTGCTACTGAAACAAGAGAGGAGTTAATGTACAATAAAGAAAAGTTATTGCGTAATGGTGAAATTTGGGAAGACGCAATTGCACTCAGGTTAAAAAAGAATAGACCTTATTATTAATGTTCAGAGCTTATAACCCTGTTATCCATTATGATTTAGGGGCAGTGCCCACTAGGGGTGGTGTCATCCCAGTGCTTGACACTGGGATCTATCTTATTTTCATCATGGACATTATTTTAACATATGTTCCTAGAATCTGTTGTCCATTGCATAACTTGCGAATATTTTTATACTTAGATCCCAGTGTCAAGCACTGGAATGAACACCAGGTATTGGCTTTACTGATTATACAGGAGGTATGACAAATGATTAAAGTCTCTTTTCCGATTGAAAAAAGAATAGAGGAATATGACGATAAAGTCACTGGCTTTGATATATTACAACCGTATGCTTTGAAAGAAGCAGTTGCATTGAAAATAAACGGTGAGTTGTATGATCTCTCACGTGAAATTGAATCTGATACAGAGATAGAGGTGATACAACTGAGTGACGAAGCGGGTTTAGATATAATAAGGCATGATGCTGCTCACATAATGGCGCAGGCAGTGAAAGAGCTATTTCCTAATACTCAGATTACTATCGGCCCAACAATTCAGGACGGTTTTTACTATGACTTTGCTACAAGTCGTGCCTTTACTACGGACGATCTTACCGCAATAGAAAAGAAAATGAAAGAGATTGTAAAAAGTAACCACAGATTTGTTCGAGAGGTTTGGACTCGCAAACAGGCAATTGATTTCTTTAGTGATGTAGGCGAAAAATATAAGGTTGATATTATCTCATCCATACCAGAGGGTAAAAACCTAACTGTTTATAGACAAGGCGATTTTGTAGACCTATGCCGTGGTCCGCACTCACCATCAACCGGCAGAGTTAAAGCGTTTAAACTTATGAAAGTAGCGGGTGCATACTGGCGAGGTGATGCAAAGGGCCCAATGTTGCAGCGAATATATGGCACAGCATGGAGAAATAAGGATGAATTAAACGCTTATCTTGAGTGTCTCAAAGAAGCAGAGAAACGTGATCACCGCAAAATTGCCAAGGATATGGATTTATTTCACATCCAAGAGGAAGCTGTCGGGCAGGTTTTTTGGCATGAACAAGGATATATTTTATATAATGTTCTTGAGTCTTACATCAGAAAGAAGCTAATAAATAATGGCTATTTTGAGGTAAAAACCCCTATTTTAGTAAGCAAGGAACTGTGGGAAAAGTCGGGACATTGGGATAAATTTCGTGAAAATATGTTTATTGTTGATGAATCTGAAAGCAAAAAGCTAGCAATAAAACCTATGAATTGCCCTTGTCATGTGCAGATTTTTAATTCTCACACCAGAAGCTATCGCGATCTACCAATACGTATGGCAGAGTTTGGCACATGCCATAGAAATGAAAGCTCAGGCTCATTGCACGGACTGATGCGAGTGCGTGGTTTTACGCAAGACGATGCACACATTTTTTGTATGGAAGAACAAGTGAATTCTGAGACTATAAAGTTTTGTGACCTTTTAAAAGAAGTATATTCAGAGCTTGGATTCAATGAAATTTTTGTGAAATTTTCAGACCGTCCAGATATTAGAGCAGGTAATGATGAAGTGTGGGATAGAGCTGAAAAAGCGCTGCTTGAAGCCGTTAAAGAAGTGGGCTTGAGTTATAAACTTAACCCTGGTGAAGGTGCATTTTATGGTCCAAAGTTAGAGTTCGTTTTGAAAGACGCAATAGGCAGAAATTGGCAATGTGGAACATTACAAGTTGATTTCATTTTACCAGAACGTCTGGGAGCTTTTTATATAGGGGCAGATGGGCACAAGCATCACCCTGTCATGTTACATAGGGCAATTCTTGGGACTTTTGAGCGTTTTATCGGAATTTTGATAGAAAATTATGCAGGAAAATTTCCAGTTTGGCTTGCTCCAACGCAACTTGCTATTCTGACCATTACAAATGAAGCTGACGATTACGCCACAGAAATTAGCAATATTTTAAAAGAACAAGGTGTGAGAGTCAAGACTGATTTGACCAATGAAAAAATTAGTTATAAGATACGTTTGCATAGTTCAAACAAGGTTCCTATATTGTGGATTGTAGGCAAAAATGAAGTTACAAGTAAAACTGTGTCAGTAAGAAATTTAGGATCGGAAAGACAGGAGTCTTTTTCTTTGGAAAAGGCTACTGAATCGCTGTTAAAAAGTATTAATTTGAATTAAGGGAGTTAAAGTTTGCAAGTTAAAAAGAACAATAAAAACAGAATTAATGGATTCATCACAGCTAAGGAGGTACGCTTAGTTGATCATAGTGGTGAAATGGTCGGAATCGTGCCAGTAGAACGAGCTTTGGAATTTGCACAGAGTGTTGGTTTAGACTTGGTGGAAATTGTACCTGATTCAACCCCTCCAGTATGTAAAATTCTGGATTATAGCAAACAAAAGTATGATATAAAAAAGAAAGCAAGTGAAGCAAAAAAGAAACAAAAAACATTAACTATAAAAGAAATTAAACTGGGTCCTAATATTGGTGACCACGACTACGAAACAAAATTGCGTCAAACAAGGGATTTTCTTGTGCATGGACATAAAATTAAAGTCACAATGAGATTTAGAGGGAGAGAGCTTATAAATACTGATGTTGGACTGGAAAAATTAGAACGGCTAATTAGAGACACTGAAGATATTGCAAAGGTAGAATTGGCACCTAAAAGAGAAGGGAATCAATATTTTTTAGCTCTGGTTGCTAAGTAGCAAAACGGCTTAAGAAGTATAAGTAGAGTTAAATTATCGCTCTTTCTCTGATAACATGGCGAAAATGTCTTATTAATCCTTGAATTGGCCAAGCTGCAGCATCGCCAAGCGCGCAAATTGTATGTCCTTCTATTTGAGTCGTAAGATCAAGCAGTTTATCTATTTCATCAGGCTTAATATCTCCTGCCACCATCCTCTTCATAATCCTCCACATCCATCCAGTACCTTCACGGCATGGTGTGCATTGTCCACAGGACTCATGCATATAAAAGTGTGATAACCTCTCTATTGCAGCTATTATATCAGTTGATTTATCCATCACTATTACAGCAGCAGTACCAAGCCCTGATTGTGCGGTTCTTAATGAATCAAAATCCATTTCAATAGTATCACATATAGATTTTGGAATTAATGGCACTGAAGACCCACCAGGTATTACAGCAAGTAAATTATCCCAACCCCCTCGCACTCCACCTGCGTATTTTTCAATCAATTCACGTAGTGGAATTCCGAGCTCTTCTTCAACATTACACGGGTTGTTTACATGTCCTGAAATACAAAAAATCTTAGTACCAGTATTATTTGGTTTACCAAGAGATGCAAACCATTCTCCTCCGCGATTTAGAATATCTGGAACCATGGCTATAGTTTCAACGTTGTTTATTGTGGTTGGACAGCCAAAAAGTCCAACACCTGCGGGAAATGGAGGTTTCATGCGAGGAAAGCCCTTTTTTCCTTCAATTGATTCGAGTTGAGCTGTTTCTTCCCCACATATGTAAGCTCCTGCACCCCTATGGATAAACACATCAAGATCATAACCTGATTTGCAGGCATTTTTTCCAATTAAGTTTTCTTTATAGGCTTCCTCAAGTGCTTTTTTTAGAACTAAATATTCATTATAAAATTCACCCCTGATATAAATATACGCAACTGATGCGCTGATCGCTTTGCCGGCTAGGAGAATTCCCTCAAGTAACTTATGTGGCTCATATCGCAATATATCTCTATCTTTACATGTACCAGGTTCTGACTCATCTGCATTGACTACTAAATATGCTTTTGGGAGATTTTTGGGCATAAAGCTCCACTTAAGTCCGGTGGAAAATCCTGCACCCCCTCGACCTCTCAAACCAGATTTCTTTACTTCATCAATGATCTTTTCTGATCCTAAATCTAGTAACTCCTTTGTTTTTTGCCAGCTACCACGTTTTTTTGCACCCTTAAGTAGTGGAGTTTCTTTACCATTTAGGTTGGTGAATATTTTGTCTTGTTCTTTTAGCATGTTTTTCAAAATTTGTGAGTGAAGGAGTAACACTAAAAAAGAACTCCTCTCACGCTTGCTTGTCAATTTGACAAAATTAGCGATATAGAATGCATTTTATTAATCTTTACTCACGTAAGGATACACACCCAGTTGAGAACTTACAAGAAAAATTAAAGCAAATTTGTAGAATAAAATAGAATTGAGTCAATAAAAGATTTTTTGTTGTTACTAGGTAGTGTAGACATTCAACATAGTTAGAGTTATAATAGCCCCTTTGAAAAAGGGAAAGAGAATGTTATACGACTTAAAAAATGAGCAATGGGAGAGGATAAAAGACAGCTTGCCAGGAAAAGAAGGGGATAGTGGTAGAAGCGCAAAAGATAATAGGAAGTTCATAGCAGCAGTAATGTGGATAGGTAGAACTGGAGCACCATGGAGAGCATTGCCTACAGAATATGGAAAATGGTCAAGTGTGCATAAACGCTTTATAAGATGGGCAAAATCTGGTGTTTGGCAGATGATTTTCAACACGTTAGCTGTTAATGAAGACACAGAGTGGCTGATGATAGACTCAACAATAATCAGGGCACATCAACTCTCTCCTATCCCTGGAATAGTCAGTAGAAGTTGAAAATTTTCTAACAACTCTTTGTGTTGCTTTAATAGTTCACGTATGGAGTTTTTTATTTTTTCTATTTTTTGAGATATATTTATTGCAAGGTCTTCCCAAGCATTTGCAACTTCTTTAGGCAGTCTCTCTTTTTTTTCTAAATGGTTATTTACTAATGCCAATTCATCTTTTAACGCAGCCAAACAACGATAAAGATGTTTTAATTTTTTCTTTTCGGGAGAAGGTGGTGCCCAGCGAGTTGGTTCCTGCCTTTGGCAATAATCTGCAATAATTTCTGCATCAGTTTGATCATTCTTTTGTCGTACAAGCTTACTCCTTGCATAAGATTTTATGCAATAAGGATTTACAACACTAGACCTGCTGAAAAAGGTGATTGGAAAAATGATGTGAGAGAGGTAGAAGAAGAATAAGCAGATCAAGTAAGGAAAAAAAATGAGCTTTAGTTACTATAATATGAAAAAACACCCAAGAAACTTTCGTAATATAACAGGTTTAACTATAGAGGAGTTCGAAAAAGTAGTGGAAAAAGTGAGGTCTGGATAGGAAAAACAGAAAAAGTATCATGGTAGAAGATCAAAACTACCAACTCTGGAAGATAAGTTGTTTTGCGTAATTTTGTACTATCGCACTTACATAACACATAGATTTTTAGGATGCCTATTCAATGTACACAACGCAAATGTATGTAGGTTACTTAAGAGAATAGAGCCATTACTCGCCAAAAAAGTGACTATAACAAAAGATAGAAGTATGACGCCAGAAAAAATACTGAAGATTTTGGCTGATGTTACAGAACAGCAAATACAGAGACCAGAAGATAAGACCTGCTGCGAATCAAGCGATAAAAAAAAGGAAAGGAGGGTGACTAAAATCAAGGTTAACTAAAAGGCGTGCTTAAGATTTACAATACCAGCAATAATATTGAACCTCAGGTTATATTTTTTCTGAAAATTGCGATAAACATTCGACATAATCTTAAATATCTTTATCTCTCGGATCTTGTTTTCTACTCTCATTCTAAATGATGCTAATCTTCTATTATGCTCTGGAGTTAATGGCTTTTTACGATACTTTTTATATGGAATTATAACATTGCTTTGCAATTTTTGCCAACCTTGATATCCAGAATCGGCATGTTTTATGCTATCAAGTGGTAAATATTTTTCTTGTTTCCTTATGCGGAAATCACTAATTCTACCACGGTATGACTTTGACACTGATAAAATTCTTCCTCCTTCTTCGATAATAATCTCAGTTTTCATAGTGTTGGTTCTTTTTTTTCCTGAATATGATTTCTTCCGTTTTTTACTATCTTCTGGTCTCTGTATTTGCTGTTCTGTAACATCAGCCAAAATCTTCAGTATTTTTTCTGGCGTCATACTTCTATCTTTTGTTATAGTCACTTTTTTGGCGAGTAATGGCTCTATTCTCTTAAGTAACCTACATACATTTGCGTTGTGTACATTGAATAGGCATCCTAAAAATCTATGTGTTATGTAAGTGCGATAGTACAAAATTACGCAAAACAACTTATCTTCCAGAGTTGGTAGTTTTGATCTTCTACCATGACACTTTTTCTGTTTTTCCCATCCAGACCTCACTTTTTCCACTACTTTTTCGAACTCCTCTATAGTTAAACCTGTTATATTACGAAAGTTTCTTGGGTATTTTTTCATATTATAGTAACTAAAGCTCATTTTTTTTCCTTACTTGATCTGCTTATTCTTCTTCTACCTCTCTCACATCATTTTTTCAATCACCTTTTTCAGCAGGTCTTATTTTTCCTGCATAACCTCTACCATCTACGAATACATTGAAATTCTTTAAAATCTTTGGTAGCATCTTTTCCCCTTTGTAAAATTTACAATATTTCGCTATTCACGAGATGCGAACGGAAAGTAATCTGTTCAGCCAGATATGGTGGTGTAAACTCAAAGTCAAAATACACTTTGCCGTTTGCAATATTTGCCGGTGTATTTAACTCTGGTGTCGCATAGGGAGTGTTAAATAAACCATACGCGTCAAGTTAAGGAAAAGTGAGAGGAAAATTAGCAGAGAGAAGGAAAAATAGGGTATAAGTTCTCTTGGATAGCTTAATAGAGAGAACTTACAATGGACAGAATAGCGTGCTTGTCAAAAAAACTCAAAGAATTCTTCAATGAAAAGGCAGATGAAATATCAGATGAGGTAGGTTTTATAAAAAGGAAAAGAAAGCTTAGAGGATCGTCGTTTATAAAAGCAATAGTTTTTGGTAATATAGGAGTTGATAATTGCAGCATAGAAACGATGTGTCAGTTACTCAACGAAGACTCAATAAAAATAACAAAACAGGGTTTAGATTGGAGATTTGCTGAAGAAGCAGTAGAATTTATGAGAAGAATGTATAATGAATCCTTATTAATATTTAGGAATAGCTTACAAATTGATTGTAAAATTTTAAAGCAATTCAAAAGCGTCAAATTATTGGACAGTAGCTACATTAGCTTGCCTAATAATATGGAAAATATGTACAAAGGATACGGCACTAGCTATAGTGATTATGAAAGCAATGCTAAGTCTAGAATAAAATTACAGATACTTTTTGACTACTTAAACCAGACGCTGGATCAACTTAATCTTACGGAAGGAATAAGGTCAGATCAGGGCTATAGAAGCCATTTAAGCAATATATCAACTAATGATCTGTTAATATCAGACCTGGGCTACTTCGTGCCAGCTTCTTTTAAACAAATTGATGAAGCTGGAGCTTATTTTGTTAGCCGTTATAAATCTGATACAAACACATATGACATCGAAACAAATCAAAAAATAGAGTTATTGGAATGTTTAGAAGGTCAATCCTTTCTAGAAAGGGAAGTGCTATTAGGGAAAGAAGTAAAAATTAAAGCCAGAATTATATGTCAAAAATTAACTGAAGAACAGTCTATAATCAGAAGAAGAAGGGCTAATAAGTTAGCAAAGTCACATGGATACACATCTTCTCAAAAGAATCAAAAATTGCTGGATTGGTCGATATTCATAACTAATGTTCCAGAAAGTAAAATTAGCGCTGAGCAGGTCTTAACAATTTACAGAGTAAGGTGGCAGATTGAATTATTATTTAAATTGTATAAGAGTCACATCAGGCTTGATGAACTTAAAGGAAAGTCATACAGAGTATTATGTGGGCTATATGCTAAATTGTGTGCAATTCTTATATTTCATGGAATATTTGGCTGTACAAAGCTGAAAGAGAATACAGAGCTGAGTTTAACAAAGGCCTTCATTGAACTAAAAAGAAGGATTAGGGAGTTGTTTTTAGCGTTAAATAGTAAAATTAATAACCTGAGAATTTTTCTGAAAAAACTTACCACAGACTGGTCACAATTTTCTATAAAGGACAGGTATAGGAAGACCAGGTTATCTACTTTAACTTCCCTAAACTTGCTTACAACTTCTTAACTTGACGCGTATGGATAAGCAAACAGTCTGAAGTTAAATGCATGAATGAGGTGGCTAATGATGTTAATTTCATTGCTACTGACCTATCTTCAGTCCTGATACAGCCAATACCTCATGAAGCGAAATCTCCTTATGTGTCTTGCACCTGCTTGATACGTAGCGCTTAATCAGAAGATTTCTCAGATAAGTATTGTCTAAGAATCTCAACTCCTTCATCAATCTCATTTTCAGTGATAATGAGTGGAGGTAAAATTCTCACAACGTTATCTGATGTTACCCCAACAGTCAGCAAGCCGCGGTGACTTAACTCTGCTGCAAACTTTTGATTGTCTGCTTTCACTTTTATTCCAAGCATTAACCCCTTTCCTCTTACTTCTTCTATCATTGAAAACTTACTTGCCAGGTCTTCTAATTTATGTTTTAAATACTTACCTCTAATTTCAACATTTTTCAAAAAGCCAGGACTTAGCAATTCTTCAAGCACAACATTGCCTATTGAAGTTGCAAGCGGATTGCCACCAAAAGTGGAACCGTGCATACCGACCGCCATGTATTTAGCAGCCCTTTCAGTTGCAAGACAAGCCCCTAGCGGGAGGCCTCCTCCTATTCCCTTTGCAAGAGCACATATATCAGGTTCCACTCCTATATGTTCGTATGCGAATAATTTTCCTGTCCTACCAGCACCGCATTGTACGCAATCAAAAAATAGCAATATGTCATTTTCATCACACAGCTTTCTTAGTTCTTTCATAAAGACTTCATTCATTACTTTGATACCACCTTGCCCTTGTATCGGTTCTATTAATATAACACCTATACCACTTGAAATTGCTTTCTTTACACTCTCAATATTGGGCTCGATATTATCACACCAATCAATACAGGGACTCAGTAATTCAGAAAATTTCTGTTTATCGTTTGCAGCACAAGTTAGGAAGGTTCTTCCATGAAATGCACCATGGAATGTTAAAATTCTGTGACGGTTTTTATTGCCTTTTCCGTTTTGATAGACCCTAGCAACCTTAAGCCCACATTCTACTGCCTCTGATCCAGAATTTGAGAAAAATACAGTGTCAGCGAAACTGTTGTTTATTAATTTTTCTGCAAAATTATTGGCAGCAGGTATATTATAGGTATTTGATATATGCCATAATTCTTCTCCTTGCAATTTTAGAGCACTAATTAATCGCGAATTGGTGTGACCTAAGCTACTAACGGCTATTCCAGAGTGAAAATCTACGTAGCGCTTACCGTCAATATCATACAAGTAAATACCTTTACCATAAGAAAAATTTATGTTAACAGGAGAATAAACTGGCAAAATAGGAGAAATTGTCATAAAATGTTATATGCTAAATTTTATTATTAATAACATAAAAACCGTTGTTTCACAATAAGAAGGATATGTATAAGCTAATGTTTTCTGCACTGGGGAAAAACAAATACACAAAAGTTATTGCATTACTCTCATCGATCTTTATGATTTTATTCAGTGTGATATATTGTAATTATTTACTAAGGAGTAATTTCCTTTCTTCTTACCGTGATTCAAGTGTAAACTTAAAAAGTATACTGGAAAATGGCATAATAAAAAAATACCATTATTTACTAATAGAAAAGCATCACATTAAATACAAAAGTTTTGATTACATAAACCAACTGGTAAAACTGCGTGCTGAATTATTACAATCAGTGAGCAAAGTAAAGGATTTCAGCTTAATACTGTATGATCAAAACGGCAGAATAATATTCAGTAATTTTAACACTCAAGATTATGATTATGAACAGTTACTTACAAACGATGAAATTGATGAACTATTAAGTAACCAAGAAATATTTGATACTACAGGAAATACATTAACTTCTATTTTTCCTATATTCCATGAAAATAGCGTTAAACCGTCGTTTTTTTTGAAGATTCTTCGAAACTACAATAATTCTTATGTTATAGCATATGGCCTATCTTTAACATTTTTTGGCTTATTATTAATAATTTTAATATTAATAATGTTCTATTTGCACTTTTCTAATACCCAAATGCTAGCCAAGCAACATAAAACTAACATTGAATTACAGCAGATAAAAGAGGCATTAGAGCAAGAAAATGCAAATAAGTTAAAATTTTTTGCAAGCGTTACACATGAATTACGCACACCTCTTAATGCTATTATTGGATTTGCGGAGTTGATCAAAAATGAAACTTTAGGTTCAATGGATAACTCTCAATACAAGGAGTATGCAGACGATATATATAATGCAGGAACACACTTACTTACCTTAATTAATGATGTGTTAGATTTTTCAAAAGCTGAATCAAGTAGTTTAACAGTAGAAAAAGTGAAGTTTAACCTGAACAAAATAATAGATTCATGCGTAAATATGCTATTACCTAAATTAAAAGAAGCAGGGATTAATTTAAAAAAAGAGATGACTAATAAACAATTATTAGTCATTGCAGATCCTAAGAGAATGAAACAAGTTATAATAAATTTATTATCAAACTCAATCAAGTTTACTCCCAAAGATGGTTTAATAAGAATGGTGATAAAAGAAAATATAGAAAAAAACTTATTAACTATTGAGTTTCATGACAATGGAATAGGAATAATGCAGCAGGATATATATAAAGTTATGTCTGTTTTTGGCCAAGCAGATTCGGGATATAGAAATGAAGGTACGGGCATCGGATTACCGCTAAGCAAGAAATTAGTAGAGTTAATGGGTGGAACTTTCGACATTAAAAGTGAAGCAAAACTTGGTACTACGATAACATTGAACTTCTTTTATGAAGAACAAACATGTGAAGATTCGATTGATTTTTAATAGGATCTATTTGATATGGTCTTGAAAACCACACTTTATCAAAAGCAGCAAGCCGAGAAGGTAGATACTTTCTGGCTAGTCAACAAGAAAATTATAAAAATTGAATCTCAAGCTGTATTGTAAAATCAAAAAATACTTCTAACTGTGTAGCGGTATACAGATTACAGTTAGTGGATATGTTGATAAGTAAATTAGTTATACCAATTCCCGCTATACAAGTAACGGATAGACAATAATGGAAAAAAAGCCATACTGGAGTAAGTAAAATAGCGAGGTTTAAATAGCATTAAGATCAAAATTATTGGATGAAAAAGTGAGCAAAAGAAATACTGAAGAAAGTAAGAAATAATGCATGTGTTGCAAAAAAACTAAATGCTGTAATTGCAGCAAAAAAGCATAGTATAACAGCAGTAGCAAAAATATGTTGCATTTCAAGAAAGGCACTTACTGCATGACCTAAAATTTGGCAGAGAAGAGAAATTATTTGCTCCACCTCAACGCCGTAGAAAAACTATATTGAACCAAAGCCAACTTGAACAAGTTGAAGCATGGATGCAAGCATCGAACAGACGAAATCTGTCAAATCAGAAAGAAACACACAAATTTAAGTTTTTAGTAGTTTTCAAGTATAGTTGTACAGGGAGCGCCTTTGCAGTTATGACCGACATTTTCAATGGTGCCTAAGTGCCCGTATGCAAGCATGGTTTTGGAAGGAACGGTCAAATCATTGATGGAGTCATTTAGACTACCTCGGTTAGGAGATTGTACTATCAACCGTTCCAAGCTGAAGCGTTTCCCTATTACAAATTATATGTAGGGGTTACCATGAAAAAAGCAAAAAGTAAATTAGAAATAGTGAATCCTAATGCAGCAGGAATAGACATTGGTTCAGCTGTACACTATGTGTGTGTACCTGAAGGAAGAACGCGTTCAGAAATTTGGCTGCTTTACTGAAGACCTTCATAACTTAGCACAGTGGTTGAAAAAGTGTAAAGTTACAACAGTAGCTATGGAATCAACAGGAGTATATTGGATTCCTTTATTTCAAATACTTGAGTCATACAAATTCGAGGTAAAATGCACGGCATGTAAAGAATGTACCTGGTAGGAAGTCTGACGTTCAAGATTGCCAATGGCTCCAACAACTGCATAGCTACGGACTGCTTCATGGATCGTTTAGGCCAGATAATCAGATGTGTGTATTGCGCAGTTACGTGCGGCAACGCAAAAATCTCACTGAAAGTGCATCTACACATATTCTGCGTATGCAGAAGGCATTAATTCAAATGAATATACAATTACACAAGGTTATTAGTCATATTACTGGGATAACTGGTATGAAAATCATTGAAACTATAATTGAAGGCGAAAGAGATTCTGAAAAATTGGCAGAATTCAGGGACGTGCGAATGAAAAATGATCAGTCTACTATTGCAAAAGCGTTAGCTGGTGACTATAGAGAGGAACACTTATTCACGCTAAAGCAAGAATTTGAACTATATAATATTTATCAAGAAAAAATAGCAGAATGTGATAGAAATATTGAAGCCTATTATAAAACGTTTGAAACAAAGTCTTGTGAAAGCAAACAGCTAAGTAAGCAAAAGAATAAAAATAGCAAAAGTAAGCCAAGCTTTGCTTTGTATGAGGAACTGCACCGAATAACTGGTATGGATTTCACTAAAATTCCTGGATTTGATGTATTAAGTATACAAACCATAATTTCAGAAGTTGGTATAAACCATAGTAAATGGCCAACAGAAAAGCACTTTTCATCGTGGTTGGGACTCAGTCCTGCTAATAAAGTTACAGGGGAAAAAGTGTTTAACACAAGAACACGTAAAGTCATTAACCGTGCTGCAAATGCTTTGCGAATAGCTGCTCATTCTGTAGGAAATAGTAAAAGTGCGTTGGGTGCATACTACAGAAGATTGAAAAAACGACTAGGAGCACCAAAAGCAATAACAGCTACTGCAAGAAAAATGGCATGCATATTTTATAGTATGCTCAAATACGGACAGGAATATGTAGAAAAAGGAATGGAATACTATGAAACACGCTATAAAGATAGAACTGTAAAAAATTTGATCAAAAAAGCGAGCGAATTTGGCTACATATTAGTTCAACAAGAAGAGTTAGTTGAGTGAGTTTCTTAGGAGAAAATCCCAACATTACCATTAAAGAAACGAGAATAAGAATTCAGGAAAAGTTTGGTTTAGCAAGTCTACAGTACACCGTAATATGCAAAGAATGAAATTCTCATATATCACACCAAGACCAGTGCATAACGGACAAGATAAAAGTAAACAAGAGGAGTTTAAAAAAAATCTTAATGAAACTATTGTCGTGTATCCTGAAAAAGAGCTGTTTTTCTTCGATAGACCTGCTGAAAAAGGTGATTGAAAAAATGATGTGAGAGAGGTAGAAGAAGAATAAGCAGATCAAGTAAGGAAAAAAAATGAGCTTTAGTTACTATAATATGAAAAAACACCCAAGAAACTTTCGTAATATAACAGGTTTAACTATAGAGGAGTTCGAAAAAGTAGTGGAAAAAGTGAGGTCTGGATGGGAAAAACAGAAAAAGTGTCATGGTAGAAGATCAAAACTACCAACTCTGGAAGATAAGTTGTTTTGCGTAATTTTGTACTATCGCACTTACATAACACATAGATTTTTAGGATGCCTATTCAATGTACACAACGCAAATGTATGTAGGTTACTTAAGAGAATAGAGCCATTACTCGCCAAAAAAGTGACTATAACAAAAGATAGAAGTATGACGCCAGAAAAAATACTGAAGATTTTGGCTGATGTTACAGAACAGCAAATACAGAGACCAGAAGATAGTAAAAAACGGAAGAAATCATATTCAGGAAAAAAAAGAACCAACACTATGAAAACTGAGATTATTATCGAAGAAGGAGGAAGAATTTTATCAGTGTCAAAGTCATACCGTGGTAGAATTAGTGATTTCCGCATAAGGAAACAAGAAAAATATTTACCACTTGATAGCATAAAACATGCCGATTCTGGATATCAAGGTTGGCAAAAATTGCAAAGCAATGTTATAATTCCATATAAAAAGTATCGTAAAAAGCCATTAACTCCAGAGCATAATAGAAGATTAGCATCATTTAGAATGAGAGTAGAAAACAAGATCCGAGAGATAAAGATATTTAAGATTATGTCGAATGTTTATCGCAATTTTCAGAAAAAATATAACCTGAGGTTCAATATTATTGCTGGTATTGTAAATCTTAAGCACGCCTTTTAGTTAACCTTGATTTTAGTCACCCTCCTTTCCTTTTTTTTATCGCTTGATTCGCAGCAGGTCTGATGAATCGCGGTTTGGCACACATTCAAAGATTGGACACGGGTGGTTTAAAAAAGGCATTAGGACACAGGTTAAGGTAAAACTACTATAAGGACTATCTTGTACGTTGGGATCAGCTCCCTGATTTAACAAGCATTGGACTAGTGGTGCACATGCAGCACTTTTCCTGCATTGAATGGCAATGTGCAGTAGCGTTGTTTCTACTTCATAACCATCATCTAATTTGAATCTGAAGTTTGGATTAAATTCACTACTTTTCCATTCTTCATATACATTATTAAGTTCTTCTCTCAGCTAATTTTTTACTTCATCATAAATCTCAATAGAATCACCCTTACCAGAAATATGAAGGTAGTCAACTATATATTTATATGAAAGATTGTATTAAAAGTTTTTCATGTTATTTTTTGCTGCTTCATAGTTAAATTTGGAGTTTTAGAAAGAGTTACGTATTATTTGAAATTCTTATATAATACTTTAAATGAGTTAAGAGAGAGTTAAGTGCAGAGTGCGGTTTTAGTTTTACAAGATGGCAAGTGCTTTTGGGGAAAATCAGTAGGTAAAAAAGGCAAGTGCATAGGTGAGGTCTGTTTTACCACTGGTATGACTGGTTATCAGCATACTATAACTGATCCTTCTTTTGCCGATCAAATTATAACATTTACTTTTCCTCATATTGGTAACATTGGAATAAACCATAAAGATAATGAAGGAGAGAAAGTTTTTGCAAGTGGCATGGTTGTACGGGAGCTTTCGCCTGAGTCGCACCCTTCTTCATATATTAGTTTAAATGATTGGTTAGAGAGAAATAACGTGATTGGGATATCAGGAGTTGATACTAGAGCTTTGACGAGACATTTGAGAAAACATGGATCTCAAAATGGAATGATATGCCCGTCAAGCAAGACGCATGTGTTGGATGAATTGAAGAAATACAAATCTGTAAATGGAATAGAAATAACCAATAAAGTTAGCTTGCATAGTAATTTTAAAAGTGACCTTAATGCAAAATATAGGGTTGTAATCGTTGATTTTGGCGTAAAAATCAGTATAGTTTCGCGCTTAATAGAACTTGGTTGTATAGTTGAATTAATCAAACCAAGCACAGGTTTTGCTCAAAAAGTGTTGAGTATGAATCCAGATGGTATAGTGCTTTCAAATGGTCCTGGTAATCCGCAAGAAATAGGAGAAAGTGTAGTTTCAGAAATAGACATTATTATAAAATCTAAAATACCAATCTTTGGCATATGCATGGGTCATCAATTACTTGCGATTACTTTGGGAGCAAAGACCATCAAGATGGATATTGGTCACCGAGGGAGTAACCATCCAGTTTATGATGTAGTTAGTGGAAAAGTTGAGATCACTAGCCAAAATCATGGTTTTGTTGTTGATTCAGCTTCTCTTCCAAGTAATGTTGAAATTACTCACATTTCTCTATTTGATAATAGTGTAGAGGGAATAATGATGAAGGATTACTCAGTCTTTTCTGCGCAATATCATCCAGAAGAAGCGCCAGGTACGCATGATTCGCATTATTTGTTTAGACGTTTTATTGGCAATATTGTGTTGTATAAAATGAAATCTGCATGATTTTAATCAGGGTAGGTTTTATTGCTTGATTTTTTAATTTTAGGCGTTTAGTATTAAATACAATAAAAGCTTGATTTAAGGTACTAAAATAGCGTTCTCTTAACAAATTTTTGTGGAGGAGTGACCGAGTGGTTAAAGGTAACAGACTGTAAATCTGTCCGCATTGCGTACGTAGGTTCGAATCCTACCTCCTCCATTGTGCGGGTATAGCTCAATGGTAGAGCTCTAGCCTTCCAAGCTAGTGACGTGGGTTCGATTCCCACTATCCGCTCTTTTTTTTGTTGTATTTTTATAAAATCAACATATTATTTATTGATGTATTTGTATTTTAGGTAGAAAAGTTTAAATTATGACAGCAGTAGTGGAAGCATTTGGAAAGCCGCATGTAAATGTGGGAACAATAGGACATGTGGATCATGGGAAGACAACGTTAACAGCGGCGATAACAAAGCATTATGGAAATTTTGTAGCGTACGATCAGATAGATAAGGCGCCAGAAGAAAGGAAAAGGGGGATAACGATAGCAACAGCGCATGTTGAGTATCAGACGGAAAAAAGGCATTATGCACACGTTGATTGTCCTGGACATGCTGACTATGTAAAGAACATGATAGTAGGTGCAGCACAGATGGATGCGGCGATATTGGTAGTGTCGGGGGTTGATGGGCCAATGCCACAAACGAGAGAGCATATATTGCTAGCGAAGCAGGTAGGTGTTGGATATATCGTGGTGTATATAAATAAAGCTGATGTTGCTGATGCTGATATGATAGATTTGGTGGAAATGGAAGTGAGGGAATTGCTGAATAAATACGGATTTCCAGGGGATGAAGTGCCTGTGGTAGTGGGGTCTGCATTGAAAGCGCTGGAGGATGATAGTAGCGAATATGGAAAGAAATCAATAGATAAATTGATGGAGAAGTTAGATGAGTATGTGGAGGTTCCACCAAGGCCTGTGGATTTACCATTTTTATTGCCAATCGAGGATGTATTTTCGATATCGGGGCGAGGAACGGTGGTAACAGGAAGGATAGAGAAGGGAGAGATAAAGACGGGAGAAGAGATAGAGATAATAGGTCTGAAAGCGACGCAAAAGACGATATGCACAGGTGTAGAAATGTTTAAGAAGTTGTTGGATAAGGGAAGTGCAGGACTCAATGTAGGAATATTGCTCAGAGGAACAAAAAGAGAAGAAGTGGAGAGAGGGCAAGTATTAGCAAAGCCGGGGACGATAACGCCGCATAGAAAGTTTAGGGCGGAGGTTTATATATTAAAGAAAGAGGAAGGAGGAAGGCATACACCATTTTTTGCGAATTACCAGCCACAGTTTTATTTAAGGACAACGGATGTAACTGGGAGCATAAAGTTGCTAGATGGGAAGGAGATGGTAATGCCAGGAGATAATGTGAGTGTAGAAGTAGAATTGCAAGTACCGATAGCAATGGATAAGGGATTGCGTTTTGCGGTAAGAGAGGGCGGTAGAACTGTTGGTTCTGGTGTTGTTTCTGAAATTTTGGAGTGAGTGTAGTAACTAAGATGAAGCAAGATATATATATTAACATTAAGGCTTTCGATTGTTCTTTATTGGAGGAGTGTGTTCGAAAATTTGTTGATGAATTAAAGCGGTCCAGTGCAAAATTATCTGGTCCGATTGCGTTGCCAAGAAAAGATTCTAAATTTATTGTTAATAGATCTCCTCACGTTGATAAAAAATCTCGTGAACAGTTTGAAATGAGAACTTCTAGGCGTTTGATTGTTTTACATGATCTTACTCCTACTATGATGCAGATGCTTACAGGTTTATCTTTTTCTGCTGGCGTAGAAGTGGATTTAAAAGTCAAGGAAGTTAAGGTTTAGGAGAAGGAAATGAAGAGAATAAATTCACGGAGAATTGGTTTATTAATGACGAATATTGGTCATACTGCTATATACTCTGACAATAGTCGCATGGCTGTAACTTTATTGCATCTCAGCGAAACTCATATTGTTGATATAAAAGGACAAGATAAATGTGGCTATAATTCAGTCATTTTAGGCACAGGAGATTTTAAAAATATAGCAAAACCTCAGTTGGAATATTTAAAGAAAAAGGGTATAAATAATAAATGTAAGTTATACGAAAGTAGATTAAATGACCTGTCGGGAATAGAATGTGGTAAAAAAGTGGGAATCAATCATTTTGTGGTTGGTCAATATCTTGATATTACAGGTTATTCTATAGGTAAGGGATTTGCTGGTGTGATGAAGCGGTATAACTTCAGTGGGCTTAGGGCATCTCATGGTGTTTCTATTGCTCACAGATCACAAGGTTCCACTGGTCAATGTCAGGATCCTGGTAGAGTATTCAAAGGAAAGAAAATGGCTGGTCATTTAGGTAACAGCAGAATAACTGCACAAAATATGAAGATATTATCCATTGATCATGAAAATAGTATAATTGCTGTGAAGGGTAATAATGTTCCTGGGTTTAAAAACTCCTATGTTTTTGTAAGAGATGCAGTTAAAAAATCTTTACATAAAGATGTTCCTTTTCCGGTAGGTTTACTGTTAGATGTAAATGATGATGCTAGTAATTTGGTAAGTTAGTTATGGAATGTAATTTAGTTAATCTATCTAATAATAATGTAGGTACTGCTCAGCTCAATCCTTTGATATTTTCTGCTAAGCAAAAATTGAGTATTTTGCATGATATAGTGAGATGGCAATTAGCGAAGAGAAGAGCTGGTACTCATAAAACAAAAGGTATCAGTGATGTCTCTGGTACAACAGCTAAACCTTATGGTCAAAAACGTACCGGTAGGGCAAGACAAGGGAGCTTGCGATCTCCTCAATTTAGAGGTGGTGGGATTATTTTCGGCCCTGTTGTGAGGAGTTATACTTATTCTCTTAATAAGAAGGTACGCAAATTTGGTTTAAAAATTGCTTTATCTCTAAAGTATTTAAATAATCAAGTGATTATTCTGGATAATTTAAATATTGATGTGAAGAAAACGTCTGAAATGTGTAAATGTATTAAAAATTTTAAATTTTCTTCCTTTTTGATAGTTGGTGATTATGGAGATGATTTGTTGCGTGCTGTTAGAAACTTGCATTATGTAGACTTAATCAAACCTATTGGGTTAAATGTCTTTGATATATTGAATCACGAATGCGTGATGTTGACAAAGGATACTTTAAAGCATCTTGAAGGTAGATTGTTATGATCAAATATAATAATATAATAAAATCTCCTATAATTACAGAAAAGGCCTCTTTTTTTGAGGGAGAAGTTTAATAAATATTCTTTGTATGTTTTTGTAAATGTAAATAAGCGTCAAATAAAGTTGGCAATAGAGTCTCTATTTGATGTTAAAATTTCTTCTATAAATGTTGTTAGAATTAAGCCTAAATATAGGCGTTTCAGGGGTGTGATTGGTTGTGAAAAACAGAAAAAGAAAGTTTATTTTTCTTTGATAGATGGTCAAAAATTAGATATAATGAACGTTTAATATGGGTATGAAATTTTTTAATCCTGTTACTCCGTCTTCTCGTGGGACTGTGTTGGTAAGTAAAGTTGGTTTATCAAAAGATGAGCCAGAAAAGTCTCTTACATCCGGTAAAAAGTCCAGTGGTGGAAGAAATAATTATGGTAGAATTACAACTCGTCATAGGGGTGGTGGTCACAAAAAGAAGTATAGAGTTATAGATTTTAAGCGTAATAGAAGTGGTCAGGGTATAGTTGAAAAAATAGAGTATGATCCAAATAGAAGTGGGTTTTTAGCGTTAATATCATATAAGGAAGATGATATTAAGTCTTATATATTAGCTCCTCAAGGTATGAAGCCTGGTGATATTGTTACAGCTGGAGATGATGCTGATATTTTGCCAGGTAATTGTTTGCTACTCAAGTATATACCTGTTGGTTCTTTCGTTCATAATGTTGAGCTGAAGCCAGGTAATGGTGCTGCGATTGCTAGAGCTGCTGGTTGTTATGCGCAAATCGTTGGTCGTGATGGCCAATATGTTTTATTACGACTCAGGTCTGGTCAAATTAGGTTGATTTTATCTTCTTGCAAGGCTACTGTTGGTGTAGTATCTAACCCTGACCATAAGAATAGAAAGCTGGGTAAAGCTGGAAGAAGTAGGTGGCTTGGAATTAGACCTACTGTGCGTGGGGTTGCAATGAATCCGGTTGATCATCCTCATGGAGGTGGGGAAGGAAAAACCTCTGGTGGTCGTCATCCTGTTACTCCTTGGGGTGTTGCAACAAAAGGAAAGAAAACTCGGAGGAGAAATAAATCTAGTGATAAGTATATAAAACAATTGAAAGGTTAGTTTATGAGTAGATCTGCGTGGAAACCTCCTTTTTGTCATCCTTCTATATTAAAGTCGGTGAATAATGCTTTAAACAAGGGGTTTGTTAACATGGCTATAAAAGTTCATTCCAGGGCTTCTGTAATTCTTCCTAATTGTTTAGGTTTAAAGTTTGCTGTTTATAATGGTAAGGATTACATCCCTGTTAATGTTAATGATCAGAATATGATAGGTCATAAGTTTGGTGAATTTTCACCCACTCGTAAATTTACTGGGCATAGTGGTGATAAAAAGGCGACAAGAAGGTAATTGATATGAAAAACAGAGATGTAATAGTTAAAGCTGGTTCTAGGGTTTTAAAATCAACTCCTCGTAAATTGAATTTGGTTGCTGGTTTAGTACGTAATAAAAAAGTTTCTTTTGCCACTGTGCAATTAAGATTTTGTGAAAAGAAAGCTGCGGGTCTTGTAAGGAAGGTATTAAATTCTGCGATTGCTAATGCTCAATATAATTATGGATTGGATATCGATAATTTATATATAAAAGAAATTTCAATAGGTAAGTCTCTTACTTTGCGTAGGGTATGTCCAAAAGCTATGGGTAGAGCTAATAGAGTTAGTAAACGTTATAGTAATATAACTGTAAAATTGGGGGAAATTATATGATTCATAAAAATAGAAAATTAATAAGGAAAGTGCAAAAGTATGGGAAACGTTAATCCTAAAGGATTTAGGTTAAAAATAATTAATATTTGGTTGTCTGTTTGGTATGCTGAGAAGGGTTATAAACAAGGGCTGCATCAAGATTTATCTATTCGCAGTTATATAAATGAATCTTTTAAGCATGCTGGTGTTTCTAAAGTAATTATAGAGCGTACAGTCGATTTGGTGTCTGTAATAATACATTCTTCTAGACCTGGAGTGATAATAGGTAAGAAAGGCTCAGATATTGAGAAGATAAAGCAAAAAATAGCTGAAAAAGTAAAAAATAATGTGGAAGTGAATGTAGTAGGAGTTAAAAGGTCTGAAATAGATGCAACTTTAATATCAAACAGCATTGCGCAACAGTTAGAAAAAGGGGTTCATTTAGAAGAGCGATGAAAAAAGCTATTCAAAGTTGTTTGAGGATGGGTGCTAGAGGTATTAAAGTAAGTTGTTCTGGGCGCCTTGGCGGAGCTGAGATAGCTCGTACTGAATGGTATAAAGAAGGTCGTTTGCCTTTACACACTTTACGTGCTAATATAGATTATGCTTTTTGTGAAGCAAAAACTATATATGGTATTATAGGAGTTAAGGTTTGGGTTTATATTGGTAATTAAGGTATATTGAGATGTTTGTTCCCAAAAAGAGTAAATATAAGAAGGTATTTAAGGGGCGAATTAAGGGTAATACAAAAGGTGGTAGCACATTATCTTTTGGAAATTATGGCTTAAAAGCTGTAGAAGCAGGTAGGATTCAGTCTAAGCATATTGAAACTGCAAGGCGTGTAATATCTAGAACATTAAAACGCTCTGGTAAAGTGTGGATAAGAATTTTTCCTGATACCCCTGTTAGTAAAAAACCGGCAGATGTACGTATGGGTAAGGGAAAAGGTAGTGTTGAATTTTGGGTGTTTAAAGCTAAGCCCGGTAGAATGTTGTTTGAAATTAGCAGTGATGTTTCCATGCATTTAGCAAGATTGGCGCTTGAAAAGGCAACCGCTAAGCTTCCTATGAAGTGTAAATTTGTATCTAATCATAATTAAATGGAGTTGCAATGGATATAGCTGACATTGAATCGAGGTCTTCACAAGAATTGTATGAAACTCTTGTAAATTTGAGAAAAGAGTTTGTTAATTTGGTTTTTCAAAAGAAGTTGGGGCAGTGCAACAATATTTCGCGTTTTAGCTTAATAAGAAAGAGCATAGCTCGTATTCTAACTACATTAAATAAAAGAAGAAGAGAGGAAAAGAATGCCTAAAAAGGTTTTTTGTGGTACTGTAACTAAGGCTAAGTGTGATAAGACTGTAAAGGTTTCGGTATTACAAGTGTATAAGGATGAGCTGTATAAAAAGGTTATAAAAAAATACAAGAAGTATACAGCACATGATGAGAATAATAGTTGTAAAGAAGGGGACAAGGTTTTAATACAAGAACATAAGCCTATTTCTACTACTAAAAAATGGGTTGTTGTTAATAGCTCACATTGAATAGGATATTTATATGATTCAAAAAAATACATTGTTGGAAGTAGCTGATAATTCTGGTGCGCGTGCAGTACTTTGTATTGGTTTATTGGGTGGTAGAAAGTCTGCATCTATAGGTGACACAGTTATTGTATCTACTAAATCTATTACTCCAAGAGGGAAGGTTGAGAAGGGAAAAGTATATAGAGCAGTTGTGGTAAGGGTGAAAAGCCCTATTAGAAAATCTGATGGTTCTGTAATTCGTTTTTCTAGCAATGCTGTAGTTTTGATTAACGATCAAGGTGAACCACTTGGCACTCGGGTATTTGGTCCGGTAAAAAAGTTATTGTCTGGTTCTTTTATGAAGATAATGTCATTAGCTGTTGAGGTTTTATAATGAGTGCTAAAATAAAAAGTGGTGACGACGTTATAGTTTTAACTGGTAGAGATAAGGGAAAAATTGGTAAAGTGATTAAAGTTGTGGCATGTGATGCTAAAAAGAAAGTAATTGTTTCTGGGGTAAATGTACATAAGAGACACACTAAACCAAAAGCTGGTAGTAGTGGTGGTATATTAAATAAAGAGTTAGCTATTGATATATCCAACGTTGCAACATTGGACCCTAAATATAAAACTCCAACTAGAGTGGGGTTTAAGGTTATAGACGGTAGAAAAGTGCGTTTTGCAAAAATTTCTGGAGAAGTGATAGATTAGGTTGATATGTTTAAAGAATTGTATAAAGATAGCATAGTAAAGTCCTTAAAGGATAAGTTTAATTACAGCAATATAATGCAAGTGCCTAAACTTGTCAAGGTGTGTATCAATATGGGCGTTGGAGATGCTGCTACAGATAGTAAAGCAATAAATGAACCACTTGATAGCCTATATTTGATTGCTGGGCAGAAGCCTTTATCAACTTTTGCAAAAAAATCTATTTCTGGCTTCAAGATCAGAAAAGGTGCTACAGTAGGTTGCAAAGTAACTTTGCGTAGAGATAAAATGTATGAGTTTTTAGAAAGATTGATATATATTGCTTTGCCAAGGGAAAAAGATTTTAGAGGATTTAGTGTGAAGCAATTTGACGGTAATGGTAATTTTTCCTTTGGTATAAAGGAACATATCTCGTTTTTAGAAATAGACTATGATAAAATAAGTAAAATTAGAGGTATGGATATTAACATTATAACAAGTGTAGTTAGTGATAAGGAAGCAAAGGAATTATTACTGGCTCTTAAATTTCCTTTTTTTGATTAATTGAGAGGAGAAATATATGGCAAAAAAATCTATGATAGAAAGAAATCTTCGCAGAATAAAGCTGTGCGATCAATATAAAGAAAAAAGAGAGAAATTGAAATCTATAATAAATAATAAGAATTTGTCTATTGTAGAAAGGTTTACAGCTCAAAATAAATTAATTAAAAAATTGCCTAGAAATTCTTCTAAAACCAAAATTAGAAATAGGTGTGCTTTAACTGGGAGACCAAGAGGAGTATATAGAAAATTTGGTTTATGTAGAATTGTTTTGCGTGATTTATGTTCTTTTGGGCAAGTTCCAGGAGTTACAAAGTCTAGTTGGTAAATATAATATAAGGAGTATATTGTGGCGTTATCTGATAGTATTGGTGATTTTTTAACAAGGATACGTAATGCTCAATTGGCAATGCATAGAACAACAAGAGTGTTGTTTTCTAAAGTGAATTCTTCTATACTAAAGGTTTTAAAAGATGAAGGGTATATCCTTGATTATGAAAAGCAAGTTGTAGATAATTTACCTTCTTTCATTGTAAAATTGAAGTATTATGAGAAGTCACCTGTAATTAGTGACATAGTTAGGGTGTCAAAGCCTGGTTGTCGTTGTTATTCTAAGTATAAGGACATTTCTAAAGCATATAATGGTCTTGGTATTTTTATTATATCGACACCCAAAGGAGTGATGACTGATTATAATGCACATAAGTTAAAGGTTGGAGGAGAAGTTTTGTGTCGTGTGTTTTAAATAATAGGAGAAATTCATGTCTCGTATAGGTGCTGCTCCTATCAATATTCCTGCTGGTATTTCAGTTGAATATAATAATGGTAGGATGTTAATAAAGAGTGCTAAGGCTGAAAAAGAGCTTAGCTTAATCAGTGATGTTGTGTGCCGGATTGTTGATAATCAGCTACTCCTTTCTGTGGATCAAGATAAAGATGATTATGATGAAATAAAGCCTATGTGGGGCACTTATAGGAGTAATATTAATAGTATCATCAACGGCATGGTTGATGGTTTTTCTGTTAATCTTGAGATTAACGGTGTGGGATATAAGGCAGAGTGTGATGGTAAGTATTTGACTTTGTATCTTGGTTATAGCCATAATGTAAAATATAAAGTGCCTAAAGATATTGAGATTAAGTGTATAAAGCCAACTCACTTAGTAGTTAGTGGTATGGATAAGCAAAAAGTCTATATGGTGGCATCTGATATATGCAGGATTAGGAAGTATGATCCTTATAAAGGTAAGGGTATTGTAATAAAGGGTAAATTTATGTTGCGTAAAGTTGTAAGTAAAAAGAAGTAATTAAGATGAGAAGGTTATATAATTTTTTAAGTAACTATGAAAAAAGGAAGTTGCGTAATAGAGCGAAGCTTGACAAGAGCGCTGAACGTTCGCGTATATCCATATTTAAATCTAATAGGCATTTTTATGTCCAGTTAATTAATGATGTAAAAGGAGTAACTCTCACTTCAGCTTCTACTTTGGATGCTAAAATTAAGGATGTATGTAAAGGAAAAGTCAATGCTGAAACTATAAAACAGGTTTCTTCTTTAGTGATTGAGCGCTTATCTGGTCTGAAATTAGAACAAAAGCTAGTATTTGATCGTGGAGCGTATAAATATACAGGATTAGTTTCTCAATTTGCTGAGGCTTTAAGAAGTTCTGGATTTGAGTTTTAGAAGGTTTTGAATATGGCTATAAAGAATTTACAAAATAATAATGATTTATCAGAGCTTTTAGTTTCGGTACGAAGAGTGACAACGGTTACCAAAGGTGGTAGAAGATTTTCATTTTCAATTTTGGTTGTTGTTGGCGATGAAAAGGGCAGGGTAGGATGTGGAATAGGTAAGCACGCAGAAGTTGCTGAAGCAAGAGTCAAAGCTGTAAATGCTGCAAAGAAATCGATGATTAGAGTGTACTTGCGTGAAGGTAGAACTTTGCATCATGATATTAAAGCTAAATTTTGTTCTGGTGAGATAGTTTTAAGAACCGCAAGAGTTGGAACAGGTATTATTGCTGGTGGAGCGATTAGATCAGTTTTTGAGGTGTTAGGTATAAAGGATGTGGTAGCTAAATCTACTAGATCAAATAATCCTCATAACGTTATATGTGCGGTGTTTAAGGCTTTTGATAGTATGTTATCTCCTCGTCAGGTAGCAAGCAAAAGAGGCAAAAAAATTAGCGAGATAGTTGGAAACAGGTAAAGTATGAATAATGCTGTAAAATTAAACTCTATATTTACTAAGTTATCTAAGAAAAAGAAGCCTAAGTTGCTGGGTAGAGGTATCGGTTGTGGTAAAGGTAAAACATCCGGTAGAGGGCATAAAGGGCAGAAGGCTAGAAGTGGAGTTTCCATAAACGGTTTTGAGGGTGGACAACAGTCTATATATACTCGTTTGCCTAAAAGAGGTTTTAAGCCTATACGTAGGAACATATATTCTATAATTAATGTTGGCGATATACGGCGCTTAATGGAAGCTAAAAAAATAGTGAAAGACTCTGTTATAGATAAGGAGAGACTGTATAAATTAGGTTTTATAAAGTCTATTAAGGATAAAATTAAACTTCTTAATAAAGGTAAGTTGAGCGAAAAATTTGTGTTTCATGTTGATTTTGCGTCAGAAGCTGCAAAAAAATCTATAGCTTCAGTTGGTGGTAGTGTGGAAATACTATCGTAAATCATGGGCAATAAATCCGCATTTAATAGCTTGGATCCTACGTTGTTATATAAAGGCGATTTATTAAAACGTATATTTTTTACGCTAATAGCTTTAATTTGCTATCGCTTGGGTACTTATGTGCCTATTCCTGGAATTAATCTTGATGTAATTAATGATATATTTCCAAAAGAGGGCTCAGGTGTTTTTGGAGTATTTAATTTATTTTCTGGTGGTGCATTGGCTAGAATGACAATTCTAGCATTGAACGTTATGCCATATATAATGGCTTCTATCATTATTCAGTTGCTTTCTTCTGCGATTAAAGGAATGAAGGAAGTTAAGAATGATGGAGAGTCAGGCCGTAGAAAGATGAATTCTTATATACGCTACCTGACCATAGTAATTTGTGTATTTCAATCAATTCCAATTTTGGTTGGATTGGAAGGGATGAATAGGGAAGGGGTATTGGTTGTAATCGAACCTGGTGTTATGTTTCGTACAATAGGTGTTTTCAGCCTTTTAGGTGGAACTATGCTTTTAATATGGCTTGGTGAACGAATCAGTGCTAGCGGTATAGGCAATGGTATCTCATTAATCATTTTCACGGGTATAATATCAGAGTTACACAGCGCTTTGTCATCTCTGTTAACGTTAAATAAAAACGGTAGCGTATCGTTATTTATTATCCTTTTTGTTTTGGTATTGTTTTTTTTGCTGCTAGCCTTAGTCATTTTTGTAGAGTCTTCTTATAGAAAAGTTATTGTTCAACATCCTAAAAAACAATTTAAAAGATTACATAATGACGATTTTACTTATATTCCATTGAAGATTAATTTATCTGGTGTAGTACCAACCATTTTTGCTAATGCAATTTTATTGACACCTATTTCAATTGCAAATTTCTATAAGGGGCACGCTTTTTCTGATTTTATTTTAAATTACTTTATGGCAAATAAAGTAGTATATATTGTAGCCTATTTGGTGCTGATAGTATTTTTTAATTTTTTCTATACCAATTTTATATTTAATCCAGAGGAAAACGCAGATTTTCTTAAAAAAAATGGTGGTTTTATACCTGGTAGAAGGCCTGGGAAACATACTTCTGATTACCTTCAAGATATAGTTTTTAAGTTGACATTCATTGGCTCTGCGTATTTGGTAGTCATATGTACTGTACCTGAAGTTATGAGATATTATTATGATATACCATTTATTTTTGGTGGGACGAGTTTACTGATTATAGTGAACGTTATTACTGATACTATTATGCAAATACAATCTTATATTTTTTCGAATAGGTACGATAGCTGGATAAAGAAATATGAGTCTAAAACGAGGAAAGTAAGATGATCATTACGATTTTTGGTCCTCCAGGTTCTGGTAAAGGTACTCAGTCAAGCTTGTTAATAGCAAAATATAATTTAAAATTAATTTCAGTGGGAGATTTATTAAGGAATATTATATCTGATGGCAGTGAGTTAGGTAAAAAAATAAAGGGTACCGTGGAATCTGGTAATTTAATTCAAGATGAAATTATATGTGGATTATTGCATGACCAGCTTGCATTAATGGATGATAATTGCTTATTAGATGGTTTTCCGAGAAATTTAAACCAGGCTCATTTTTTGACTCAAGTTTTGCAAGAAAAATATAATAGGGATGTTGATATTGTAATTGAACTGCAGCTTGACGATAATATTGCAATCGATAGATTAAAAAATCGTCTCGCGTGTTTGGACTGTAAAAGCATATATAGTGTATCTTCTTTTAAGAGTACTACTTGTGCTAAATGTAAAAGTACGAGGTTAGAGAAAAGAATTGATGATGCTGATATGTCTGCAATTAATAAGAGAATAAGTGAATATCACCTTCAAATGAAAGGTTTACGCGAGTATTATAAAGGCAAATTATTAACAATTGACGCTAATTTGAGTGTTGATGAGGTAACGCAAGAGATTGAAAGTAAAATTTCTTGTAATTTGGTTTGACTCTGAGTTGTTTTATGGTATAAATTAAGAGTTGTTATTAATAAAGTATCGAGGTACCAGTGGCACGTATTGCAGGCATAAATATTCCAGTGAGGAAATGTGTTCCTTTTGCATTAACTTATATATATGGTATAGGTATTGCTACTGCGAATGTAATTTGTCACGCTTGTGAAGTTGATAAGCGCAAACGTGTTTCAGAATTACGAGATGAAGATATAGAAAAGATCAGCAGTTTCATTAGACAAAATTATGTTATAGAAGGTGAGCTCAGGAAAGAAGTGGCTATGAACATAAAATCTTTAGTGGAAATGGGATGCTATAGAGGAGTGAGACATAGAAAAGGTTTACCTGTGAGAGGGCAAAGGACTCATACTAATGCTAAGACTCGTAAAGGTAGATCTCGGTTGCCTATTGCTGGGAAAAAATAAAATTTATTATTATTGTGAGTTTTAATGAAAAAAGTCAAAACGGTTGGTAAGAGTACAAAGGAGTTTATTACTGGTGTTGTTCATATTCGTGCAACTTTTAATAATACTTTTGTAAATGTAACTGATGTTCATGGTAATACGCTATGTCAAACTTCTGTGGGTGCATGTGGTTTTTCAGGTTCGAGAAAATCCACACCTTATGCTGCAGGTAAGGCTGCGGAGGCTGCTGCGAAGAATGCAATGGAGAGATTTGGTATGAAGGTTGTCTCTGTAATAATTCGTGGTCCTGGCTTTGGTACCGAAGCTGCGGTTAAAGCATTTCAGAGCTGTGGGTTGAATGTGACTTCAATTGCAGATAAAACCGCAATTCCTCATAATGGGTGCAGGTTAAGAAAAAAAGAAGAGTATAGGATATTTGAAAAGGTTGTTTTATGTATTATAATAATGATGTTTCTCTCTGTAGCAATTTAGATAAATTGATTAAACCTAGTTCAGTTAAGGTAATATCAGATGATTCAAGTGAAAAAAGTGATATAGTCCTAGAACCGTTGGAAAGTGGTTTTGCTTTAACATTAGGTAATGCATTAAGACGTGTAATGTTATCTTCTCTTAAAGGTAGTGCTGTTTATGGAATAAAAATTGAAGGTGTAACTCATGAATTTACTTCAATTCAAGGGGTAAGAGAAGACGTAACTGATATAGTATTAAATATGGGCATGTTGAGGTGTAAATTAAATGGTGCTTCTAATAAATGCTTAAATTTAAACGCTAAAGGGGCCTTGCCAGGTGTTAGCTGGGATGATAGAAACTGGTGATCAATGCTCTATTGTTAATAGGGGTTTGTTAATATGTACGCTGGGGCAAAATGTAGAGCTTAACATGACCATATATGTGGCTAGCGGAAAAGGTTATCTTCCTGTAACTAAGTATAAAGAAAATGAACTTGTGAAGCTTATGAATGAACAGGATTTAATTGGTTTTATTCCAGTTAATGCTTTGTATAGCCCTGTCAACAGGGTTTCGTACAGGGTAGAGAATAGTCGTGTTGGCCAAGTGACTGATAAGGATAAGCTGATATTGTCAATTGAGACTGATGGTACAATCTCTCCAAGTCAAGCTGTTGACTCTGCTGCAAGAATATTACAGGAGCAACTTCAGCCCTTTATTAGTTCTGATGTAAGTTATAAAAAATCGCAGGTTTCTTCGTCTAGTGGTGCTAAAGATTTGGGTTATGACCCTGTCTTATTGCGTAAGGTAGATGAAATGGAGTTATCTGTCAGGTCTCATAACTGTCTGAAAAATGAAAACATCACTTATATAGGTGATCTTGTGCAAAAGACAGAAGGTGAAATGTTAAGAACTGCTAATTTTGGCAGGAAGTCTTTGAATGAGATTAAGGCAGTTTTGGCTAATTTTGGCTTGTCTTTGAGTATGAATGTGCTAAACTGGCCACCTAAGGATATAGATGAGTTGGCTAAACAACATACTGATGAAGATTAGGTGATATATGAAACATGGAATAAAAAAACGTAAGCTATCTCGTTGCACTGAACATAGATTATCGACATTAAAGAATTTATCTATCTCATTAATTAACCATGAGCAGATTGTAACTACTTTACCAAAAGCTAAGGAACTTCGTCCATATGTCGAAAAGTTTATTACAATTGCTAAGAATAAGAATACTTTACATGGTAGAAGACTTTTGCTTTCACGCCTTCATAATAGTAAGTTAGCAGTTGATAAGTTATTAAACGTCTTAGCCAGCCGTTATCAAGATCGTAAAGGTGGGTATTCTAGAATAATAAAATTTAGCACTCGAAAGGGTGATTGCGCTTCAATGGCAGTAATAGAATTGGTTAATAGGGATATTGCAGCAAGAGGTAAGGTTTATAGTAAAAATAGAGAAGGAGGCAAAGTAGTTACACAAAGTTAATTGTTATCATAATTGTTCTTCTTATGGTAAGTAGGTTACGCTACTTTGTAGGTTACTTTGGCGAATTGTTAGTTTTGGCATATTTAAAGCTGAAATGGTATAATGTTATAAAACGCCGTTACCGTTGTAAGTTCGGTGAAATTGACTTAATTGTATCTAAAAAAAAGGAGCTGATTTTTATAGAAGTTAAAACAAGTTTACTTGGAAAAGAAATACCGATATCTCATCTTCAATGTCAGTCTATTATAAATTCTTCTAAGTATTTCTTAAGTACAAACCTTAGTTTTTTAGATTATTCAGTCAGATATGATTTATGTTTTCTTTCCTTAAAGAGAGGACCTGTTTATATAAAAAATGCTTGGATTGAAAAATAGAAGATTTGTAGCTGAATTAATTTAGATTTGCTGGATTTAATATGAAAAAGACCCAATACAATAATTTAGTTTCATCTTACGCTAGAGTGCTGTTTCATGTCTCAGGAAGCAGGTTAGGTATTATAAGGAAAGAAGTAGAATTTTTATTGGCTTTTTTTAAGGATCAACGTGATGTTTTTGTGTACCTATCTCATCCTATGATTTCTTTTGCACACAAAAAAGAAGTGATGCTTTCTATAAATGAGCACTTGAGTGAAAATTTAGTAAAATTTATTATGGTTATATTTGCAAACAAACGCTCTAGTTTATTGATCCTTATATTAGAAAAATTCTTAAGTCTTGCAAAAGAAAATGAAAATGAATTCGAAATTACTATAAAGTCAGCAGAAGCTTTAAAGGAATCTGATATAAAAATAATTACTGAATCTTTGAGCTTTCTTGGTAAAATAATAAAAGTAAGCAATGTGGTTGACTCTTCTATACTAGGTGGCTTCGTAGTTAGGTATGGTTTTAATTTGATCGACGCTTCGCTAAAAAGTTACTTAGATAGGTTAGTTGACTTAAGTAAAATGGAAATATTAAAAGTAAGGAATTTTGTATGAAGAACAGTATGAATGTTTCTGAGATAGCAAGTGTAATAAGGGAAAAAGTTGAGACGTTTGATAATCCTATAAAGCGAGAAAATATAGGTGAAGTAATTTCAGTAACAGATGGTATCGCATTGGTTTATGGGCTGGAAAAAGCAAAATTCGGTGAAAAGGTATTTTTTGCAAGCGGTGTAGAAGGAATAGTTCTTGATTTAGATCATGATACGGCTGGAATAGTTGTGCTTGGTAATGACCGTGATGTGAAAGAAGGGGACGTTGTAAAATGTAGTGGTGATGTTGTGCAGGTGCCTATAGGGCATGAATTGTTAGGGAGAGTTGTAAATGCGTTGGGCCATCCTATAGACGACGGTGGGGAAATTGGAGCCAAAAACAGAATGGATATAGAATCTAAAGCGCCAGGCATTATTGATCGTAAGTCTGTGCATGAGCCACTGCAAACAGGAATTAAAATTATAGATTTGCTAATTCCAATAGGTAGAGGGCAGCGTGAATTAATTATTGGCGATAGACAAATTGGTAAAACTACTATTGCGCTTGATACTATTATCAATCAGAAGAAGATTAACGATGAGGTAAACGAAAATCAAAAAATTTACTGTGTTTATGTTGCTATTGGACAAAAAATTTCAACAGTAGCAAAAGTGGTAAATAAGCTGAAAGAAAGCGGAGCATTAGAGTATACAACTGTAGTTGTGGCTAGTGCATCTGACTGCGCGCCTATGCAATTTTTAGCACCTTATGCTGGTTGCACTATTGGGGAATTTTTCCGTGACAATGGAATGCATTGTTTGATTATATATGATGATTTATCTAAGCATGCTGTGGCATATAGGCAGATGTCTTTATTGCTCAGACGTCCTCCTGGTCGTGAAGCTTACCCTGGAGATATATTCTATGTACATTCTCGCTTGCTTGAAAGAGCTGCTAAAATGTCTGATAAAAAAGGGCAGGGGTCTTTAACTGCTTTGCCGATTGTCGAAACTCAAGCTGGTGATGTATCTGCGTATGTGCCAACAAATGTTATTTCAATTACCGATGGGCAGATCTTTCTTGAGTCTGAATTATTTTATAAAGGATTTCGACCTGCAGTAAATATAGGTTTGTCAGTTTCACGGGTTGGTTCTGCTGCACAACTAAAGTCTGTGAAGAAAGTTGCTAGTTCTATAAAGCTAAGCTTAGCTCAGTATAGAGAATTAGAAGATTTTGCAAAATTTGGTTCTGATCTTGATGCTAGTGTTCAATTATCCTTGAATAAGGGTAAATATCTTGTCGAGTTATTAAAGCAAAAACAACATTTACCTATGTCAATAGAAGAGCAGGTAGTGCTGATGTATATTTTTTCTAACCTATATAATCAGTTAAGTAAAATACGAATAAGTTACATTAATAAATTTGAACATGATCTTATTAATTATTTTCATACTGTACACCCTGGGGTTTTAAAAAAGTTGTCAAATGACATGAGTAATGATATAAAAGGTGATATTTTTAACATTGTGAGTAATTTCGTTACTCAATTTAATTGCGTTTAGGTGGTGATTATGGCTTCATCCATTATTAATAAATTTCCTATGACGAGGGAAGGTTTTGAGAATATGCAAGCCGAACTTGAAAAATTAAAGGAAGAAAAACCTTCTGTGATACAGGCTATTTCTGATGCTCGTGATCAAGGTGATTTGTCTGAAAATGCAGAGTATCATACAGCACGGGAAAGGTTAGGTTTTATTGAAGGCCGTATAATGGAGATAGAAAGTAAGCTCTCACATGCGGAAGTAATAGAAGTAAAAAATTTGTCTGGTGATTCAGTAATGTTTGGTGCAACTGTGACATTAAGCATGCTGAGTGATGATGACAGTGAAGTAGAATATACTTATAAAGTTGTTGGTGAATATGAAGCGGATGTTTCAAAGCGGTTAATATCTACTAGTTCACCACTCGGGAGTGCCTTAATCGGCAAAAAAGTCGGTGAGTATGTGGAAGTGACAGTGCCAAATGGAGAGAAATTGTATAAAATAATTAAGATTGAATTTAAGTAAATTATTATGGTACAGCCACTTATGCTTCAATGAGTCTACCCGGTATTTCTTCTGTGGAAGATGTATTGGAGGATGCTCGTTCCGGTAAATTATTCATTTTAGTTGATGATGAAAATAGAGAGAATGAAGGTGATTTGCTTGTCTTAGCTGAAAAAGTAAAACCAGAACATATGGCTTTTATGGTTAGGTATGGTACTGGCATTGTATTTTTAGCTATGACAAAGCTTCATATGAATAAACTAAATCTTGAGTTTATGAAGAGAAGTAATGTGGATGAAAAGCTTACTCCTCATACTGCATTTACTACATCAATTGATGCGCGTTATGGCATTACAACAGGTGTTTCTGCTCATGATAGAACACATACGATACTTACCGCCATTGATGAAAAGAGTACTAAAGATGATATTATTACTCCTGGGCATGTTTTTCCTATTATTGCAAATGATGGTGGGGTTTTAGCACGTAATGGTCATACTGAAGCAAGTGTTGAAATAGCAAAGTTAGTTGGCTTTAGTCATGCAGCTGTAGGGTGTGAATTGGTGAATGATGATGGCTCTATGATGCGCTTACCTCAGTTACTTAAATTTGCTGAACAACATAAAATTAAGTTAACTACCATCGACAAACTTATCAGTTACGTTAAAAAATTAAACTAGCATTTATAAATTTGTATAATTTAAGTGTTAAAATATAGAATTCCTATAAATTATACAAGCACAGAATTTCCATGTTTAGAATTGCTAAGTTTTTGACCTTATTGTTCTTTTTTGCATATTATAATAATGCTTACTCTATTAACATTATTAGAGATAGTGAAGTGGAAGCAATAGTGAAAGAGCTAGCGCAACCTTTATTTTTCGCTGCAAACATTGATAGTGACCGAATGAAAGTTTTTATAATTAATGATAATTCGATTAATGCTTTTGTAATTAACAACAACAGTATCTTCGTTCATTTAGGACTTTTACAATACTCGGCTAAACCTTATGTTCTGCTTGGTATATTAGCGCATGAGATTGCTCACATATCTGCTGGTCATATATTGCAAATGAGTAGTGCTATGGGTTATTTTCAATCGATAGCAATGATTAGTTATATGGTAGGATTAGTTTCTAGTATTATCATTAACCCTCAGGTTGCTGGTGCAATTTTGCTTAGTGGTGTAGCACTCAGTTCAAGGCTATTTTTTAACTATTCTCAAGAGCAAGAAAGTGTAGCAGATAGCTATGCTTTAAGGTACCTTGATGAATCTGGCTATGATAATTCAGGTATGAAAGAGATTTTTGATTATTTTAAAAGTATTGAGCATGAGAACACCGAGGAGTATTTCCGCACTCACCCACTTAGTGAGAAACGCATATTTGCTGTGCAAAATTATAAGGTCAAAAACAACGTAAAACCAATTTTTGCAGATAAGTTACTAAAGTTTGAGCGTGTGGTTGCAAAGTTAGACTCTTTCTTTGCTCCTATTCATGTGTTATCTAATAAATATGAAAATAATTCTGAGTATGTAAATGCTATAGTTTGCCATAGGCAAGGAAAGATAGAAGAGGCTATTGCTAAAGTTAATTCATTGATTCAAGAGTCACGCAATGACCCATACCTATATGAATTAAAAGCAGAAATGCTATATAAGGCCGGAAATTTAAGTGAAGCAATAAAAATGTATGAGGAATCGCTTAGGTATTTATCTGAGAAAAACAGTTATTTAGTGAAACTTGCATTATCTCATACTTTATTATTACACGGTGATGCAAAAAAGGCGATTTTTTACCTGGAGCAGATTTTGAATGTAGAACCAAATAACGCTTTTGTCTGGAAATATTTAAGCATTGCATATAAATGTGAAGCTGATACGGCAATGCATTATTTTGCCTTGACAAAAAAGGCTTGTATTGAAGGTGATTTAAAGCAATTTACAAAATATGCTGAGCTAGCTGTTAAAACTCTACCAAAAGATAGTCCTTATTTGTTGCAAGTTGAAGATATGAAGCGATTTAATGGATAACAAAAAAGCATTTCTGCACTTTTATGGGTTTTTTCCACACTTTTCCAACATAGCTTTTGCTTCATCACTTACGTTGGGCATAATTTTCGTTATGATAGCTTTAGCGCCAAAAAATACACCACAGAACATGCCTAGAGCAAAGAGGGCTGGCCACGGCATCCTGCCAAATATTGCAAGCAAAGCTGCACCAATTATTACTACCGTCATAAGTGGACCGCCTATTCCCCAAACGTAACCAATAATATTGCATATTACTTTAGTTGTGTCATCCATATCAGGACTAGTGGTAGCTGCATAACCTGAGAAAGAGAAAAGTAATACTACACAAAAAACACTAAAAAATCTTTTTATTATAGAGCTCATTTTCTTACCTTTAAATAATAAATTAACGCAAACGCAAACCTACACATACTTTTATTTTAAAGTAAATATTTTAAAGTAAAAATTATAATTTGTCCATACATAAGTGTTGCTACATAAATAACCCACCATTAATGTTAAGCACATGCCCTGTTATATATTTTGCTTCATCACTTGCTAAAAATAAGACCCCTGCTGCTATTTCTTCCCCTGTTCCCATTCTTTTCATTGGAGTATTATCTAATATTTTTCCCTTTTGTCCTTCATTTAAAACTTCAGTCATTTTAGTATCTATAAACCCAGGAGCAATACAATTTACTGTTATATTACGACTTGCAACTTCTTTTGCTATAGATTTGCTCATAGCTATTATTCCAGCTTTAGACGCTGCATAATTTGCTTGCCCGGCGTTTCCTGTCAGCCCTATTATTGAGGAAATATTTATAATTCTTCCCCAATTATTCTTAATTAGTCTCTTACATGCTTCTCTACTCAGCTTAAATGTAGAGCTCAAGTTAGTATCAATTACTTTTTGCCATGCTTCATCTGTCATTCTCAATAATAAACTGTCTCGCGTAATGCCCGCATTGCATATAAGCCCGTCAAAGCCTTCCATCAACTCGCTTGCTCTATTTACTAGTTGATTTACTTCCTCAGCATTTGATAAGTCACAAGGGAGTATTTGCATATTTTTTTCATATTGTTTAGCAACTTCTTCGAGCACTTCTTTTTTTGTGCCAGAAATACATAAAGTTGCTCCGGCTTTGTGCATAATTTTTACAATTGCTTGCCCTATTCCGCCTGATGCGCCAGTGATCAGGAACTTTCTGCTTTCCAATCTAAACATAATAACTTTATATTATCTTAATTCCTAACAGAATATTGACTGGTTGGCAATAGATTTCTTACATAATATAAGTAACTCAGATATTCACAAAATAAAGGAAAAGTTATAATAAAGTTAAACGTCAAAAAATTTTAAAAACATAGTTGATGCAGGAATTGTTACTAAATAGTTTATTCTGGTGCTCTGCAGTCTAAATGGAATGCCTAAATTATAGATTCTTTGTTTTTGTGTGTTATCTTGAGTTAACACAAATTCACAGTAGTATTATGATAAGTAAGTTGAAAAAGCTTAGCACTGGATTTTCTTTGACAGGCCTGATTAGCCATAGTGATAATATAAATATGCAAGGAGCAAAAAATAAAAAGAAGAAGTACCCAAAATTTTTGGATAAGACGTTTGCATTGATTGATGCAGTGATAAATTTTATTTTAAAACGCGAAAGTAATAACGTAAATGAAGTTCTGAGAGTAACATGGGGACCACTATTTTTTGGTCTGGTAGTAATACTCATCTTTTTTGGGGTAGGTGGTATTTGGTCGGCTATAGCTCCAATTGACGGTGCGGTGCATGCAAGTGGAGAAGTTATTGTATCTTCAAATAGGAAAATAGTTCAACACTTGGGCGGAGGAATAATAAGCAAAATTTTAGTCAAAGAGAGCCAAGCAGTTAAAAAAGATGAGCCTCTAGTTTTGTTGAGTGATGTTAACGAGAAGGCGAATTTAAGTATTATCAAAGAGAAGCTCTTATCATTTTTAGCAACAGAAGCAAGGCTTATTGCAATCAGAGGAGATTTAGACACGCTCGAGTTTTCTGATGAGGTTAAAAAATTATCTCACGATGAACTTGTAAATAAAGCGATAAAGAATCAAGTAAAGTTGTTCAACTCTCAGAGAAAGAGCATATTGGGAAAAACAGACATACTGCAACAACGTATAAAGCAGTTAAATGATGAATTAGCTGGACTAAACTTTCAACTAAATGCAGCTCATAAGCAATATGACTTGATAACTGAGGAGTTGGAAACAAAAAGGCAATTACTTGATAGTGGCCATATAAGCAAACCGCACATTTTAGCTTTAGAAAAACAGTTTGCTGAAATTGAAGGCAGAGTTGGACATTACCGTTCTGCAATATCTCAAGTGCAGCAAAAAATTGGAGAGAACGAATTAGAAATTATAAACGTGAGAAATGATTCTCAAGAAAGAGCAAACGCTGAACTTAAGGAAGTTAGTACGTCTATTGCAGACTTGAAAGAGAGGCTGATGGTTGCTGAAGATTCATTAGCACGTACAATAATTAAATCCCCTCAAGATGGGATAGTCACAGATATAAGATACCATACTGAAGGTGGTGTTATACAATCTGGAGTTCCAATCATGAGCGTAGTGCCATCGGATGATGACCTAATAATAGATGCTAAAATTCAGACCAGAAACATAGAAGAGGTACTGTCAGCACAAAAGAAAGATAGCAACATAGTCTCTATTGATGGGCTAGAAGGGCTAAAGGTTAAAGTCCGGCTGAGTGCTTACAGTGCACGTCGTTTAAGTTTAATTAGTGGTATAGTAAGCCATATTTCTCCTGATGCTCTTGATGATCCAAGACTAGGGCGTTATTATTCAGTGCGTGTAGTGATACCAAAGTCAGAGCTTGCTCAATTTAAAAATGTATACCTATACCCTGGTATGCCAGCAGAAGTGTACATAGTTACTCAATCCCGTACTCTTTTATCATTCTTGTTTACGCCTATAATTGCAACAGTCGATAGGTCTTTTATAGAAAGGTAGCTCACTCGTTAAAGTAGTAGTGAAAGTGCCGTAATAAAATTTAGGTATATAGTTAGACAATATCAATAACATGTAGCCCTACACTACTTGCAATCCCTATAAATTGAATATCGAATTTTAAAGAAGGCTCTGTTTTGCTACTTGCATTATGAAGCCTAAAAGAAATAGTCCATCCACCCTCAAACATTATTTCTATTGTACTTGACGAGCCAGACTTTCTTTCTATTACTCTTATTCTTTCAGGTATTTTCCATTTTGAACCGTATTCTAATGTGCCGCCAATATTGACGGACTACAAAGAGACTGTTTTTCTTTTACATGGTGTTTTTAACATAATCTTATAAAAATCATGACGCCCAAGTGAATATCTGAAAAATTTTTCAACAAATACACCTCTAAAACTTTCACATAGCCGTTTAAGCTCATCCTCAAACGCTGTTAAAACTGGCAAATAAATTCTTGTTTCTTTTCCTTGAATATCTCTAAATAGCATATTCTGAGCACGCATTTCTCTTAATTGCATAAATACAGGCTGAATAGTCTTAAAATATTTTTTGCCACATGGATGATCTGTCCATTCTTTACCAAAATCAATTTTATCTGAAAGTCGAGAATGTTTTATTGCAGCATGATTGTATTTAGCTGAAATTCCAATTTGACCTTTAGGGACTTCAATCACAATATCTCGAACATCACCCTGTATTCCAACACCGTCATCTTGAAGCAAAATAGAACGTGCGTTTGTTACTCTAGCATCATGTGCTTGCAAAAACATTGCTGCCTCACTGGAGGCTTTTTCTAATATATATTTATGTAAATCTTCTAAACTTCTATAGCAATTTTTAGCTACCTCAAAAGAAGAATTTTCTTGAATCTTTGCTTTTGTTATTTGATAAAATGCTATAGCTAATGTATACTCAAACGCCTTTCCGTTTATGTTTTGCTTCATGCTATCTTCCTATAGTCTTTGCTCAAGATTAAAACCTCATTTGATTTTTTAGAGTTACCCATCCCATAAGTCCACTTGGGTGTAATAATACGATACCCTGTATACATATCCCGTATTTCTTCGCAATCATTGTACGACAAAATCCATCCATCACGAGTCGCTAAAAGTTTGGCAAGTCCTTTATGATCAAAATCTGTGTGTTGATCACCTCTTTTTCCATATAGTTTTTGATCAATTAGATAGGGAGGATCACAATATAAAAAATCATTTGCATGTTTAGGAATACTTTTTTTAAAGTCAGCTGAATTCACAGTAAGATTTTTAATTGAGAACTTTGCCAATCTTTCTATTGAACTTGGTGTAAAACGTGGGTGTCCTGGGGACATACCGCCCGACAATGTTGTACCGCTAAAAGATGAGCGATTTAATGCAAAAAATGCTGCAGCAATTTCAACTCTATCTTTCAAGGTGAAAAATGTTTTTTGTAAGTTATAAAACATGATGGATGTCATATTTTGATACTTCCGCACCACCTCTGCAAGGTAAGAAGCATCTTTTAAAAGCACCTGCCAAAATCTTACTAATGGTTCAAAGGCATCATAACCATAAACTTTTGTTCCTATGCTGGCTAACGCTAACTCTATTGATCCTCCGCCTATAAAAGGAGAGCAAAGCTTAGGTAACCCTTTTGGAATATATTCATTAATGATTTGGGAAACAGCACGACTCTTACCACCAGGATAACGAAGAGGAGACTTTACAGGCAAAACAACTTTATTTGTTTCTTTTTCTTTGTTTGGTTTTTTCCCTACACTAGCAAGCATTAATTCGTTAAAAGAAGCATTTATTTTAACTTTCTTTTCATTCATATAGTTGGCTCAAAATATGTGGTCCTTTTCCGAATTTCGGACCATATGTGTTAAAACATTCATTAAAGTCCATGTAAACGTATTATGCCGGTTGAAAATTCATCTACATAGCGATTTAAATATTTAACACTGAAGTGATAAAATGTACCATGCTTTAGAACAACCCAAAAACTTTCAACTCCATCAGTGCTTGCTTGTTGTTTAACATATTTACCGGCAGAATGCCTAACACTTTCATAAGTACAATTTCCTAAACCTAATAATCTCCATAATCATTGTCGATTCCTATTTCTCCTAGAAACATAACATTTTCAATTGTCCATGATTCCCTAACTCTTTGCAACATACACCACGCCGTCTTTTGAGTTATGTGTTAAAAACTACTTGTCTAATTATGCATATAAATTCCAAAATTTTCTATAGACCTGCTGCGAATCAAGCGATAAAAAAAAGGAAAGGAGGGTGACTAAAATCAAGGTTAACTAAAAGGCGTGCTTAAGATTTACAATACCAGCAATAATATTGAACCTCAGGTTATATTTTTTCTGAAAATTGCGATAAACATTCGACATAATCTTAAATATCTTTATCTCTCGGATCTTGTTTTCTACTCTCATTCTAAATGATGCTAATCTTCTATTATGCTCTGGAGTTAATGGCTTTTTACGATACTTTTTATATGGAATTATAACATTGCTTTGCAATTTTTGCCAACCTTGATATCCAGAATCGGCATGTTTTATGCTATCAAGTGGTAAATATTTTTCTTGTTTCCTTATGCGGAAATCACTAATTCTACCACGGTATGACTTTGACACTGATAAAATTCTTCCTCCTTCTTCGATAATAATCTCAGTTTTCATAGTGTTGGTTCTTTTTTTTCCTGAATATGATTTCTTCCGTTTTTTACTATCTTCTGGTCTCTGTATTTGCTGTTCTGTAACATCAGCCAAAATCTTCAGTATTTTTTCTGGCGTCATACTTCTATCTTTTGTTATAGTCACTTTTTTGGCGAGTAATGGCTCTATTCTCTTAAGTAACCTACATACATTTGCGTTGTGTACATTGAATAGGCATCCTAAAAATCTATGTGTTATGTAAGTGCGATAGTACAAAATTACGCAAAACAACTTATCTTCCAGAGTTGGTAGTTTTGATCTTCTACCATGACACTTTTTCTGTTTTTCCCATCCAGACCTCACTTTTTCCACTACTTTTTCGAACTCCTCTATAGTTAAACCTGTTATATTACGAAAGTTTCTTGGGTATTTTTTCATATTATAGTAACTAAAGCTCATTTTTTTCCTTACTTGATCTGCTTATTCTTCTTCTACCTCTCTCACATCATTTTTTCAATCACCTTTTTCAGCAGGTCTATTTGTAACTTTGCTTGACTTATCCGTTTTTTTTGAGCTTGACCATAAAATGATTCTTAAGAAAATAAATGCAATTTTTTGCAGGTTTCACGTATGATAAAAATTAACAGTTTTATTTTTAGCCAAATTAATTGAATCAAGCTATAAAACCTGCTAAAGTTAACTTTATGAAAGCACCCTTAGCTCAGTTGGATTAGAGCATTTGACTACGGATCAAAAGGTCGGGCGTTCAAGTCGCTCAGGGTGCACCACATTTTATAGGAAACAGAAGTCACACTTGAAATTAATATATGCAATACCTATCTTTAAAGGTTAAACACTAAACTATTATATATGAGCAAAAAAGACTACTATGATCTGCTGGAAGTAGGAAGAAATGCCAGTATTGATGAGATAAAAAAAGCGTATAAAAAATTAGCGTTAAAATATCATCCTGATAGAAATCCTGGCAATCAAGAAGCAGAGGAAAAATTTAAAGAAGTAACAGCTGCATATGAAGTTCTATCTGACTCTGAGAAAAGGGCAAGCTATGACCGTTATGGCTACGAAGGTGCTTCTGGTGGGTTTCAAGGCTTTAGCTCTGCAGGAGATTTTAGCGACATATTCAATGACTTCTTTGGTGGAGGATTCGGTGGTGGTGCAAGTAGATCAAGAGCAAAAAGGAGCACAACAGGAGTGTCTGGAGCAGACCTACGTTATGATCTTGAAATTACCTTAGAAGATGCATTTAAAGGAATACAAGCGCCTATACATTATGTGACAAATGTAAAATGTGATACATGCCAAGGCACAGGTAGCGAAAGAGCAATTAAACCAGTTCAGTGCCCCACATGCCAGGGAAGCGGTAGGATTAGAACTCAGCAAGGCTTTTTTACCATCGAAAGAACATGTACTACATGCTATGGGGAAGGAGAAGTAATACAAAATAAATGTAAGAAATGTGGTGGAAGTGGACGTAGAAGAGATGAAGTAAATATATCCGTTTCAATTCCAAAAGGCATAGAAGAAGGAGCTAAGGTAAGGATAAGTGGTAAAGGAGAAGCTGGAACAAGAGGTGGAAAAAGTGGAGATTTACACGTATACGTGAAAATAATTTCCCATAAAATCTTTACTAGAAATAAAGCAGATTTACACTGTAAAGTGCCTATAAGAATGATACTAGCAGTGCTTGGTGGCGAAATCGATGTCCAATCAATTGATGGAGCTAAAATAAAAGTAAAGGTCCCTGAAGGCACTCAAACTGGTACCAAACTACGTTGTAGGGAAAAGGGTATGCCATACATGAACTCACATGTTCGTGGTGATTTATATGTACAGGTAATAGTTGAGACTTTAAATCCAAAAAATTTAACTAAAAAGCAAATTGAACTATTAAAAGCACTTGAAGAAGAGGAAAATGCAAGTGTACAACAGCAATCTGAAGGGTTTTTTAGTAAAGTAAAAAAAAATAAGAAATCTGCTAAATGACATAAAGGGGTAACTGTTTACGGGTTTTCATTTAATCCTGCAATTCTTTGACCTTATTAATGGAAAACTTAACAATAGTGTTATTATTAGCCAACAGAAACTTCTTAGTTCCTTAAAACTATGTAAAAGCAATAAATTTCTTTATTTAAGGTCGAAGTTTTGCTATTCTCAGGTTTTAATAATTTAAATTTAATGGATATAAACAAAAATGAGTTTTTATTTCTTCCGCTTGGGGGAGTAGGAAGAATCGGGATGAATGTTAGCCTATATCATTACCAAGGTAAGTGGATTATGATCGACCTTGGTGTTGGTTTTGCAGATGAAACTATGCCAGGTGTTGAGCTGCTCATTGCTGATGTAGATTTTATTGCTCAAAGAAAAAAAGATTTGCTTGGAATAATAATTACACATGCACATGAGGACCACTGCGGTGCAGTGCCCCACTTGTGGGAAGAGTTGCAGTGCCCCATATATACAACAAAATTTACGGTTAATTTTCTTAAAGAGAAACTAAAAGAATTTCGATTGGAAGGTATAGTGCCTGTGAAAGAGGTAGACATAAATGGCAGCATAAATTTGGGTCCTTTTACCGTCGAGTTTATAAATGTAACTCATTCAATTCCTGAGGCAAATTCAATATTAATTAGCACTGAAATGGGTAGTGCACTCCATACCGGAGACTGGAAATTTGATCCAAAACCTGTTGTTGGATTAACTTCTAATATGGAGCGTCTAAAAGAAATTGGCGATAAAGGTGACCTGCTTGCAGCAATTTGCGATTCAACCAATATATTAAGCAAGCATCACCCTGAGTCAGAAGGTGAAATTTATAATAATATTTATAACATAATAAAGCGGTCTAAAAAATTAGTTGCTGTTTCGCTATTTGCTTCAAATGTGGCACGAATTGAAACGATAAGCCAAGCTGCAAAAGCACTAAATAGAAAAGTAGTTTTACTTGGTAGATCTTTATGGAGAATAGTGAAAGTTGCGCAAGATAGTGGTTATTTAACTGATTCTCCTCAGTTTCTTGAAGCAAAGGAAGCAGTAAATTTTCCAAGGGAAGAACTGGTGCTACTTTGCACAGGTTGTCAAGGTGAGCCACTGGCAGCAACTTCAAGGCTTGCTAATAAGAGTCATCAAGCATTTAAAATGCAGCAAGGTGATACCATGATCTTTTCGTCAAAAATCATTCCTGGAAATGAAACTCGTGCGCACAACATGCTCAATGCCTTTATTGAGATGGGGGTAGAAGTTGTTACTGAAAAAACAGAGCATGTTCATGCTTCTGGGCATCCAACAAGAGAAGAGCTAAAGGAAATGTATTCCTTGATAAAACCGAAGATGTCTATTCCAGTTCACGGTGAATATATTCACACGCATGCACATGTAAAATTTGCTAAAGAGTGCGGTGTGGCAAAAGCAATAATGATTGCACCAGGTGATATTATTAATTTGGAGAACGGAGAAAAGGTTGATTCAATTGATGTTGACTACTTTGGCATTGATGGCATGCTGTTACGTCATCCGGAGAGCAGTGTTATAAAAATGCGTAAAAGAATGAGAGATGCCGGAGTTATTGTGGTAACAGCAGTTGTAAACAAGAAAAATAAATTGCTTACTAAACCGAAAGTATTTGTACCTGGTGTTTTTGAAGTGCTAGAAGATGCAGCTATTATACAGAAAATTGTCAAGAAAGTTGAGTCGTTGTTTAGTTTGCAGCTAACAAAAAAAATTAAAAATAAGATTGAAAGTTCAATATTGAGTATCTTAAAGGAATATTTACTAAAAAGACCTATAATTAAGATCCAGATAGAACAGGTATGAAATGAAAGAATGAAGTTATTCGTTCAACTAATATTGCTTGTTTCGTTATTTATTCCTTATTTTACAAAAGCTGCTTTATATGTTGATATAAAAAAAAGCAGTGTTGGTAACATTGGTCTTGTTGTATCTAAATGTACATGTAAAACAGCGCTGGAAAGCGAATTAAGCGAAAATATTGCAAAGGTAATAGGAACAAATTTATCTAATTGTGGCTTATTTAATGTAAAACGTGGCGCGGAAGCTGAATCTAAATCTTGGAAAAGCGATACTGTAGTCACAGTAAGTTTAAGCGAAATATCTGGTAGTGCATTAGAGCTATCATTTCGTTTGTTTGACACTTTTACAAAAAGAGAATTACTTACTCAGTCAGTTGTTTTTCCAGCAAAAGACTGGAGAAAAATTGGTCACCTCGTTTCGGATGTGATACATGATAGATTGATTGGTGAGAAAGGGCACTTCAACACAAAAATCACGTATATTGCTGAAGAAAAAGATAGCAATTATAAATCCGTACGTAAAATTGCTGTGATGAATCAAGATGGAAGTAATATAAAATACTTAACAAATGGCGATAGATTTGTGTCAACACCGAGATTCTCACCAAATGGAAAGGGTATTGTTTATATCTCATACGCAAATGGTAAAAGTTATATAGTATTAAAAAATTTAAAAGACCACACTGAATCAATAATCAGCGCATTTGAAGGAGTTATTTCTGCACCAAGATTTTCTCCTAATGGTAAATCTCTTTTAATTTCCCACTCATTGGGTGGTGAAACGAATATATTATCTTTGGATTTAAGTAGTAAACGGACAAAAAAAATTACTAAAGGTTCAGCTATAAGCACTTCTCCCTCCTTCTCTCCAGATCAAAAATATATGGTTTTTAGTTCTGATATAAGTGGAAGTCAGCAACTGTATGTTATCGATTTTACTAACAAAAGTAAAAAACCTAAAAGAATTAGTTTTGGAAGTGGAAGATATGCTACGCCTGTTTGGTCGCCAAAAGGAGATCTGATAGCTTTCACAAAGATTCAGTCAGGAAAATTTTACATAGGAGTTATGAAGCCAGATGGCAAAGAAGAACGTCTACTTTCAGAAGGGCATAAAATTGAATCTCCGGCATGGCTACCAAATGGTAGAGAAATCATTTTCACAAGAACAGAATCACCAAGCAACTCTAAACTATATTTAGTAGACTTAGTAAAGAAAAATCAAAAAATGGTTTCCACTCCCACAAATGCTTCTTTACCGGATTGGTCTTATTCTTGAACTACTGAGCTGCATGCTCCACAGCATTGATTTATTGCCACATTAATAAGATATCCCGCTACACCACCTACTATAGTACCAGCGATTCCTGACAACACAACAGTTGCAATTACTCCAATAGCAGCAATTTCAGGTATAATCCCATTGATAGGTATGCGGTTTACAACTACTTCAGTGACGAAAAAAGACAGATTTGTTGGGCACACTTGTTAAGGGATTTTGAAAGGCTATCTACCCACTTTAAATGGTGCTATATTGGGCCTTAACTTGATGCGTATGGTTTATTTAACACTCCCGGTTAAAATAATTACTTAGCAAACAATAGGTTTCATGTAATGGTAACCCTATAACGGAAGAGTAGGAGCCGCGTAAGAACAATACGAACATTCCAGCTAGGCCTTGTATATTGCATCCCCCTGCTCTATTTTTCCACTCTTCTGATGCTAAATAATACTTAATTTCTTGTTCACTGAGACGTTTAAATTTCACTATCGTAACCACAGTTCTAATATGTTGTTTAGATTGATCGGGAGTTAATAGACACACACTGGTATATACTCTATGCCTTCTTCCTGATAACAAGCGGATGCATTTTTCTGCTTGCTCAACGTTTTCAGCTTTAAGCAATATCCTTCTACCACAAGCAACAACTGTATCAACACCAAGCACAAAGTAATTTGGATTTGAACTTTGTATTTTCTCAGCTTTACTTTTTGCCATACGGATTGAGTAATCCTTCGGAAGTTCCTTTTTCAAAGGAGTTTCGTCTATATCTGCTGGCAAAACTAAGCCTGGCTTAATATTGATTTGTTTTAGTAAAGCTACACGTCTTTCTGATGATGAAGCAAGAATAAGATTATTTAGAGATCGTTCTGTCACTTGTACCTTTAAGCCTTCTAATGATCCGACCTTTTTTTGCATTCCTATCGTAAATGCTCATCTCAACTAACACCCTATCCCCGATAATGATGCGTATTTTACTTCTTCTCACTTTTCCTGATACATGACAGATAATCTCATGTTCATTATCCAGTTTCACTCTAAATTCTGCTGCAGGTAGTAAAGCAGTTACTGCCCCTTCCACTTCAAAAATTGTTTTCGATTTCTCGTCTTTTATCATATGTTATATTATAATTTAATAATCTTTTTCAGTCTACTATAGATTTTAAATTATTATCAACACAAAAGACCTTTTGCACCCCACTTAAGTTGCTACTTAACCTCCAATAACCTTACCTACGTTTCCTCTCTCTGCCACCTTCTCAACAGAACTTATAGAACTTATGTTGGAAGATAAATCATTATCACAATTTTCCTCATTGCTATCATATGCGCTATCATTGTCCCCTTCCTGTGGAACATAAGACTCATTATCAGATTCACTATCAAAGCTTAAAGATCTGAATAACTCTATCTTCTTTCGTGGAACATTATCAGGCTCACTAGAAATGTCTCCTGTTAGATTATAAAATCGATGGTTGAAGCTTCTTTGTTCAATAGAACTTATGTTAGAAGATAAACCATTATCACACTTTTCCTCATCGCTACCATATCCGTCATCAATGCTTAAAGATCTGAGTAATGTTGTCTTCTCTCTCAGTGGAACATAAGACTCATTATCAAGGCTTAAAGATTTGGATAACCCGCTCTTCTTTTGTGGAGCATTACCAGACTCATTAGAAATTTCTCCCGTTAATTGATTGTTGAAGCTCCTTTGTTCATCAGCACGAATTTTTTCTTCCAGTCCATCAAGCATTCCTACCAATTCATCACCCCATTCATTTTCTTCTTCTAATAATTGTTTACACTTTTCTTCCTCACGCTCTAGCTCGTTTCTTAACTCTTCGACTTTATCTTTATCTTCATCTTTAGTGAGTTCAAGTGTAAGCACCTTATCTCCTGGAAATTCCTCGTACTCGTTTTCTAGCTCTTCAATGTTGAGTTTTAGTCTCTCTTCTCCAAGTGTATCTTGTAAATCGCTATCCTGCCTATCTGATTCTTTAATCTTTTGCTCAATTTCTACTTGTACCTTATATTCCTGATCTAATTCTCTTAGCTGATCTTTCAAGCGCTCTTTCTGCTGGCGTCGTTCAACCATTATCTGTTCCGCATCTTCTCGTACTTGATTTAGCTCTTTTTCCAAATTCTTCTTTCCTGCATTAACAATTTTCAGCTCTTCCTTTAGCTTTCTTTTTTCTTCATATACACCTTTAAGTTCTTGTGCTTTCCCTTGTAGCTCTTTTAACACACCTGCTAATTCTTCATTTTTTTGTGCCAGTTCAGTTTGCAATTCCGTGTTTTTTTGCTCCTCTTTTTCAAACCTGTCTTGTAAATTGCTATTCTGCTTCTCTAACTTTACAATTGTTTGATTAGCTTCTGCTTGGGTTGTTTCTAGTTTCTCCTGTAGTCGCTGATTTTCTTGTATTAATTCATGGTGCTTTTTATTTATCACTTGCAACCCTGCTTCTATTTCTTGCTTCAATTCAACAGCTTCTTTTTTCAAATTTGACATTTCTTGCTTCAATTCAACGTTTTTTTCGGACAGCATCTGATTATTTAAAATCAATTCATCCATTTGTTGTGAAGCAAATTCTGTCTGAGTTCCAGTGTGCTGTAAATTGACTTCCATTTGAGTCGATGTATCGCTATTAGCAACAGGCACAACATCAGGCAATGTCTCTTCTGTTTGAGTTGACTCATCTGTAAAAGAAGGAGTAGAAGCACCATTTTCAAGGTCTCCTTGCCCCCCATCCTTATTGACCCTGATAGATTCATTACTCTGCAAATCATTATTAGCAACGGGCACAACATCAGGCAATTTACCCTTTTCTAGTACAGCATCATGTAAGACGAGGCCTTGAATATATAATTCATCGTTTTGCTTTATTAATTCTAGGATCTCCTCCGATGGCACAAAATCTTTACCATTAAATTTTAGTACTTCAGTTATGCCATCGCTACTCACATTCATAATCATGGTACGCATTCTGGATCCATTCTCTACAGGCCAAGTGCTTATCATTTTATAACATGCGCCTTCTTTAATTTCATAATATCTTTTCTTACCTTCTTGATGAGCATATATTTCATGTTTTTTATTGCAATAGATATTCAATTCTTTAATATCTTTCTCTTGCTGTAAAATGTCACTAATTCTTGTTGGCTCACTCTTATCGTAATGAATAAGGTTAACATTCAAAACTCTATTATTATTAATTTCTTCACAGTAAGCTTGAAAATTCACTTTCCATTTTCCAAAATACCTACTTATAATTTCTTTTCCTTCCTCTACTAATTTTATGTATTTACCTATATTTTCCTCAAAGTACTCACTATCAGGTTTTTCTCTTTCTTTTACTGCTTGATCCTCATACATTCGCTTAAAATCATTATACCTACTAGATCGCTAAAACGCCAATTATCATAAGCTTTTTGTATATCAGCAAAGTCCATCCTTTTTCTCAAAAGCTCTAATAACCTTCTCTTATCTTCCAAATTTTCTGTTTTTTCTTCCTTAGTCAAATCTGCAATCATAATATGCCTCCTTTAGCTATATTTATATTATAATAATCAACATATATTAAAAAAAATCACACTGCTCACTATACGTTTACACTACTACTTTACATAATAGACTATTCGAAGTTACGCAAGTATTTTTTTTATTGGATAAAAGTTAACAAGACGTCTTCATAGATTTTTAAGCTTAATAATATCCTCTCTCTTTGGACTAGTTGAAATTAGATGAATTGGTACGCCTATTAATTTTTCTAACCCTTCTATATATTTTATTAAATTGATAGGCAATGCTTCAATCGACCTTTTACCTTGAGTATTTTCTTTCCAGCCAGGAAACTCTTCATATACTGGCTCTAATTCCTCTTGTATTGAATGCGATGCGGGTAAATAATCATACATTTTCCCGCTATACTTGTAATCAGTGCATATTTTAATTGTATCAAAAGAATCAAGCACATCTAATTTGGTTAATACAACGCTTGAAACTCCAGAGAGTTGCACAGCCTGGCGCACTAAAACTGCATCAAACCATCCGCAGCGCCTTCTTCTATTGCTTACTGTTCCAAGTTCCTTGCCTATAGTAAATAAGCTATCCCCCACTTCGTTCTTTTGCTCAGTAGGGAATGGACCATTGCCCACTCTGGTTGTATAAGCTTTCGCCACACCAATAATGTGAGCATTGGAGGATAATCCTGAGCCTGTTATTGCTTGCGATGCTACGGTATTACTTGAAGTAACAAAAGGGTAAGTTCCGTGGTCGATATCTAAAAATGCGCCTTGGGCACCTTCAAATATTATTTTCTTACCTTCTTTCATCAAGTCATTTAATATCTTCCACACAGGTTTTTTATATGAAAGAATTTTTTCTGAAACCTCTCGAATTTCCTTTAATATTTCTTCTTTTTTAACCACTTGGTAGTTAAGGCCTTTTCTGATAGCATTGTGGTAATTCAAAAGAGTATCCACTCTTTTATTGAGCTCATCTGCGTTTTCTAAGTCACAAAAGCGTATAGCTCTCCTGCCAACTTTATCTTCATAACATGGCCCTATCCCTTTGTTTGTTGTACCAATTTTGCGATTTCCGTTTAAATCTTCAAATAACTTTTCCTTGTCCTTATGTACGCTAAGTACTAGTGGACAGCTTTCAGATATTATCAAATTATTGGGATTGATATCCATTCCTTTAACTTTCAATAACTCTATTTCTGAGATTAGAGCATGTGAATCAAGAGCAACACCGTTTCCTATGATAGATATTTTGCCTGGCCTCAAAACAGCGGAGGGCAGTAAATTTAATTTATAAACCTCATCACCTATTACTATAGTGTGCCCTGCATTATTTCCTCCCTGAAATCTCACAACTACATCTGCATTCTCAGAAAGATAATCTATTATTTTACCCTTGCCTTCGTCACCCCATTGCAGACCAACAATTACAATGTTATTCATCATTATTTTCTAAATTAATACATAAATATTAATGCAATACGCCACAAATGGAAAGAGAAATCTATGCCTTTCCTGCACCTCTTAAATAAAGAAATATACTGTCGATTTTCTTAATATATTACCAAATTATTCATCATTATATGATACAACTTACAACATATTTACAGTAAGGTGTTATTTATGAAAGAGGCAAAAGAAAAAAATAATAAGAGTCCAGTAGTTAGATTAAAGGCCACAGCTAAAGAGTGCAATTTTAGTAAATTAAGAGCAGATCAAGATAATGAATTAGCAAATTCTGGTGAAACAATGTTCTTAGATTTTCAAAGGATGAATTTTATTATTAACGGAAAAGAAATAGATAAAAATCTTATTATTGCATTTAAGGAAGGAGCTAAGCACCGCAAAAGCGAACTTTTTAATAGTGATGATATATATAATGACGAAATATTTAACAAAAAAGGAACAAGAGAAATAGATACGGATCATGGCAAAGCTTTTGTTGCTTCAGTACTCAAAGATATTGAGAAAGAGCTTGTAAGTAATGCATTGGGTGAGCTATGGAAAAATCACTGTGAAAATCCCAAAATTGCTGATCATCAAAAAACCGATTCATATAAGAAAGAATTTGAAGAATTTTACAATGCTGGCCAACATCTATTACCAACAGAGAAAGATGAAAACAAAGACTACCGTTCCTTTGCAAAAGAAGTTTTCAAGAAAATGTTCAGATACGCTGGGGCAGAAGTTCCAAGTAATGCTATTTTAGAAGAGCTAGTCACCAATTGTAATCAAGCAGGGTATGAGGCTGCTCCATTTATACAAACCCAACTTGCACTTGGACAGTCGTTCATAGTAGAAAATCCTAAAAAAGTAATAAACATTGATTGTGCTAACCAAAATAATGTGAGAATTAGATCTGATATGAGGCTACCAATACTCTCTGTTAAAAATCAAGTTATGCATGGTGATAAGATATGTGATCTGTCTAACTCATTAGAATTTACACTTGAGTCTCAAGATGGTAAAGACTTTGTAACATACAAAGATGGTAAATTGTCACTTACTATTCCTAAAGAGTTAAAAAATTATAAAGATAATGGCAAGAGCTTGTTTGACATTATTAAAGAATATTTTCAGAAATTCTGTGCAAAATTAGGATTTAAACCTGAGACAAAAATACAAATAGAGCATAGCTTAGGTACTCAAAGTAACTATTTAGATGGTACAATATCTACTACAGGATCGGATGCAAATGAAGAGTTTATCAATCTTTTAAGCAAAAATCTCAGAGAGAGGTTATTAGAATCAGGAGTTGCTCTAGGAGATGAAGATGTTGATGATATTATTGAAGTTAGAGTATCTACAGTTATGGATCTATTGAGTGATTATGCTAAATTGGAAGATAATAAAGAACACAGAGAGTTATTAATAAGTGAAGTAGCAGATAATTTAGGACTTTCCACTCAAGATAAAACAGCACCAGAAGTATTGATGGAATTAGGCTCTTTACCTTCTTTGATAAAAGTTCAGGTTAATCATAATCAAGTGCAGTCTGTTGTAAATACTTTTATTAAGTTAATCATTGAAGGAAAAAGAGAAGTATACGAAAAAAAAGGTGCGATTAATGCAATTGATGCAATTTATCAGAAGGTAGATAAGGCAATTGTTGAGCAAGAAAAAAAAGCAACCAACAAACAAGATATAGAAAATGATAAATGGACAGATAGAATAAAAAAACAGAGATTATCTATGGAATCACATGAGCATTTACATTAAAGACACTGGTAGGCTCTCTAGCATATTCTTTCATAGAGTTGTAAGACTATCTAATACCGCACACTAATTTCTCTCTTTATTTTGTAAGAATTAATCAAATGGAGGGCATTTAGTATCCACACTACTAAAAAAAATGTGGTACAAAACATAAACATTACAATGAGTGGCAACAGCAAAGAGCTTTCTATTGCTACTCCACCTCTTCTTAGAATACTTGCTGGCTGATGGAGAGTAGACCATAAATTCACAGAAAATTTTACTATAGGAATATTTATAGCACTAAAAATGGCAAATACTGCTGCTGATTTTTCTGCTCTTGCTTCATTATCAAAAGCGCTCCACAATGAAAGGTATCCAGTATATAGGAAAAATAAAATCAGCATTGAAGTAAGCCTTGCATCCCATACCCACCAAGTGCCCCAGGTTCCTTTTCCCCAGATGCTGCCTGTGATTAAGCATATTGTAGAAAAAACTGTCCCTGCAGGAGCAGCAGCATGTGCCAAGATACTGGCAATGCTATTGTTCCACACTAATGAAATGAAACTGAGTGATGCAATGAGTCCATATATTCCAAGAGCAAGCCATGCAGAAGGCACATGAATGTACATGATTCGTACAATTTCTCCTTGTTTATAATCTTCTGGGGAGAAGAATAACGCTAAAAACATTCCAATTAAAAAACATGCGAAACAAATAACCCCAAGCCAAGGTAGTGCTTTTTTAGAAAAAGAAGTGAAATTTGTAGGCTTTAATAAAAACATTCATTTTGAGAATAATTGTGTTAAGAATTTACCAATTAGTTTGAGTTTTATCAACAGGATAGTTTTTCTATATTTACGTAGGTCAACAAATTAGCATAATTTGAGTAGCTTGCTATTATTTTTAGTATAACGTTGATGACCCTTAAAAAGCTTAATTTACACTTAGTATCAGATTCAAGTGGTGAAACTGTTATATCAGTTGCAAAATCAGCTCTGAAACACTTTCGTTCTGTAGAAACAATCGAATATGTTTGGTCTTTTGTGAAAGGAGAAGAGCAGGTTGACAAAATTTTGGAGGAAATTAATAAGAAAAGTGATGAGCATAACTTTGTTATATGCACTATTACTGATGATGAGCTAAGAAAATATCTAAAAGATAACTGTATAAAGTTGAAAATTCCCTATAGAGCAATATTATCACATATTATTAGAGAAATTTCGTCCTATCTTGAAATTGAAAAAGACGAAAAGCTTGACTTGCATACTGAGATAAATAACGAATATTTCCAGCGCATTGAGGCAATAAACTACACTATTAATCATGATGATGGACAAAGTATTCAAGATATTGATAAAGCAGATATAATTTTGGTTGGAGTTTCACGTACATCAAAATCTCCCACCAGTACGTATTTAGCTTATCGAGGCTATAAGGTTGCAAATATTCCTTTTGTTAGTGGAGTACCCTTTTATGTCGACTTGGCAAAATTAAAAAATAAACTAACGATAGGGGTAACAATAGACGTAAGTAGGCTAATAGAAATACGCAAAAATAGACTTACTTCAATTAACAACGAAGATAATAATATATATGCTAACCCTGAGAAAGTAGAAAAGGAAATTAAAGAAGCAGAGGAACTATTTAAGCAGAATAACTGGCCAATTATTGATGTCACGCAAAAGTCAATCGAAGAAGTATCAGCAACAATTATACAGTATTTTAATAAAATGTGAAAAATTTATCAATTGACTAACTCTCTGTAAGTGATCATAATGTAAGGTAATTTAATTCTTACTATAGATATGAAAGTCAAAGGGTCGCTAAAATCTCATCGTAACAGAGATAAAAATTGTAAAGTTGTGAAAAGGGGTGGTAAGATTTACATTATAAATCAGGTAAAGCCAAGATGTAAAGCACGTCAAGGTTCTTAGCTTTTTGTTCACCTTTTAATATTATACATTTCTTGTATGTGAAAGTACGGTGCTTATATCTAAAAAGAAGCAAAAGTTACTGTGTTTAAGCGCAGCCCTGCTCATTTCTTCTCTTACATTATATTTTAGCATTAGCACAATTACAGGTAAACGTGGTTTATTGACGCTAATAGACTTAAAAAAAGAAATCGAGTACAATAAACTTTTGCTAAAGGATGTCTCTTCTGAAAAGAAAAAGTTGGACAACAAAGTATTTGGCTTATATGAAAAAAGCTTAGATTTAGATCTGCTTGATGAGCAAGCAAAAAATGCTTTAGGTTATGTGAACCCTAATGAACTTATGGTTGTTCTTGACGTGGAATAGCGGTAGACTTCTTGCGTTACCTACTGTCATCCCAGTACTCCTTTCTTGTCATTCCAGTAGCTGACACTGTCCTCCTTTGTCATCCCAGTACCCCTAAAGACCTGCTGCGAATCAAGCGATAAAAAAAAGGAAAGGAGGGTGACTAAAATCAAGGTTAACTAAAAGGCGTGCTTAAGATTTACAATACCAGCAATAATATTGAACCTCAGGTTATATTTTTTCTGAAAATTGCGATAAACATTCGACATAATCTTAAATATCTTTATCTCTCGGATCTTGTTTTCTACTCTCATTCTAAATGATGCTAATCTTCTATTATGCTCTGGAGTTAATGGCTTTTTACGATACTTTTTATATGAAATTATAACATTGCTTTGCAATTTTTGCCAACCTTGATATCCAGAATCGGCATGTTTTATGCTATCAAGTGGTAAATATTTTTCTTGTTTCCTTATGCGGAAATCACTAATTCTACCACGGTATGACTTTGACACTGATAAAATTCTTCCTCCTTCTTCGATAATAATCTCAGTTTTCATAGTGTTGGTTCTTTTTTTCCTGAATATGATTTCTTCCGTTTTTTACTATCTTCTGGTCTCTGTATTTGCTGTTCTGTAACATCAGCCAAAATCTTCAGTATTTTTTCTGGCGTCATACTTCTATCTTTTGTTATAGTCACTTTTTTGGCGAGTAATGGCTCTATTCTCTTAAGTAACCTACATACATTTGCGTTGTGTACATTGAATAGGCATCCTAAAAATCTATGTGTTATGTAAGTGCGATAGTACAAAATTACGCAAAACAACTTATCTTCCAGAGTTGGTAGTTTTGATCTTCTACCATGACACTTTTTCTGTTTTTCCCATCCAGACCTCACTTTTTCCACTACTTTTTCGAACTTCTCTATAGTTAAACCTGTTATATTACGAAAGTTTCTTGGGTATTTTTTCATATTATAGTAACTAAAGCTCATTTTTTTTCCTTACTTGATCTGCTTATTCTTCTTCTACCTCTCTCACATCATTTTTTCAATCACCTTTTTCAGCAGGTCTTAGGATATTTTATAGGAACTGGGCCATTTACATTTAAATATAAAGATCTTAGTTATCGTGTATACCCTCCACTCTTTGGCTCTTCGGATGATGAGGAATCTTTCCTTAACAACCCCGAAGTTTTTAACTTCTCACCAACAGAAGTAAATAAGATTATAGAAGATATCAAAGAATCTCATCAATCAATAAAAAAGAAAATTGCTAAATCATTAGGAGAGAATTTTGCTGAAAATAACGAAGGTTACATAAAGATAAAGGCTGATATCGATAAAACCAGCAGTGTAAAGAATTTTATTGATGTGTCCTACATCAGCAGAGGTAACAACCAGATACAGATAGAAGAAGCATTTATTAAAGAAGAAGAGCGTAAAAATGTAGGGAATCTCTTGCATTTATGTGTTTACACAAACAGCAAAGATCTTATGGAGCAGTTTTTAGACGTGATCGATGTTAATGAAGTAAACAAAAATGATAGGACTCCTTTACATTTAGCCGCCAAATATGGCAGAAAAGATATGGTAGAAATGCTATTAAATAAAGAGGCGAAGGTTGATGTAGTAGATAATCGTGGTAGGACTCCTCTACATTTAGCTGCTCAATATAACGAAAAAAAAGAGATAGTAGAAATGCTATTAAATAAAGGGGCGAAGGTTGATATAGCAGATAACCGTGGTAGGACTCCTTTACATTTGGCTGCTGCAAATGACCATAAAGAAGTGGTAGAAGTTCTATTAAAAGCAGAAGGAATCAACGTTAATGCAGTAGATGAAAATGGGAAAACTCCTTTTGATTTAACTACTAACGGAGAAATAAAAGCTCTATTAAAAAAAGCCGCAGAAAAAACTGATCCAGTGGATGAATCATCGACAGATAGTAAAGGGAATCAAGAGGAAGATGCTGAAAAAGAAAAGCAAGAAGGTAATGTTCAACCAGGATCAGACATTACAGAACAAAATTCAGATAATACTGAACCACAATCAGACAATAACAAAAAAGAAGAGGAAAAAACCAACACCATCAGTGCAGAAAAAGGAACTGATAGTGTGCCGTAGAGACACAAAGGATGTTCATAAAAGGGCAAACTAAGTGCAAAAGCTGCGCAGTAGATGAGGGTGGGCCCCTCGGAGCCGGTTTACAAGAGCAGGCTTCAAACAACCATAAGCTGCTTTGGTAAAGAGCCAAGGTAGTGAGCGTTATGGAAAAGGCATAATTATATGTCATGTAAGGAATGGAGAGATGAACGAAAGTGAACCACTGATGAAGTGTCGAAACCTTTTAAATGACGTCAAAACCAGGGGGTTGTCTGTAACCTGGGATAAATCTATCGGGAGCTTGTTTACTGGATAGATGGCGTCTGGCATAAAGGTGGCATGAATCTATTTCAGGCTATTGTGTGGAACTACGGGAACCTGTCGTTTCGATGATAAGGGAGAAATCCAAGGAGCTAAACTCTAAGGATGAGAGTACCGATGCGAAAAACAGGGGCGGATCAGCTCGTAGTAGTGAAGAAGTTTCTGTAATGGAAATGGAGAGAAGGGGCTGAGTTATTTAGTTTTAATTATTTATCAACCGAAAGGGAGGAGTTAATGAGTAAAACAAAGTCTTTTGATATATCAAAGCAACTTATTTGGAGAGCTTATAAACAAGTATCGAAAAATAAAGGTGCTGCTGGTGTGGATGAGGTTTCGATAACAAAGTTTGAAGAAAATCTAAAAGATAATCTGTACAAACTATGGAATAGGATGTCATCCGGAAGTTATTTTCCAGAAGCTATAAAAGCTGTTGCAATACCTAAAGATACAGGAGGAGGACAAAGCAATCTTAGGTGTTCCTTCAGTATTTGACAGGATAGGGCAAACGGCTGCTGCTATGTATCTGGAGCCGCTAGTAGAACCAAAATTCCATGATGATTCATATGGTTATAGACCAAATAAATCTGCACTGGATGCGGTAGATACTGCGCGTAAAAGATGCTGGAGGTACAATTGGTCAATAGATCTTGATATATCTGGATTTTTCGACAATTTGGACCACGAGTTAGCATTGCAAGCTATCAAAAAGCACACAGACTGCAAATGGGTCATACTGTATGCTGAAAGATGGATGAAAGCTCCAATTCAGCAAGCAGATGGCAGTAAGGTAGTTAGGGATAAAGGAGTTCCACAAGGAGGTTCAATAAGTCCGATGATCTCAAACATATTTATGCATCATGTATTTGATGAGTGGATGAGACAAAAGCACCCGACAATACCATTTGAGAGATATGTAGATGATGCGATAGTGCACTGCAGAACTAAGAAGCAAGCGGATTTTATGCGAGACGTAATTGAAGAAAGACAGGCCAAGTATAAGCTAAAGCTACATCCGGAAAAGACACAAATAGTGTATTGTAAGGATAACAGAAGGAAAGATGAGTATACTATACAAAGTTATGATTTTCTAGGTTTTACATTCAGACCTAGACTAGCGAAGAACAGTAAAGTAGGGAATTATTTTCTTTCATTCATACCTGCAATTAGTAATAAGGCCAAGAAGAAGATTAGTCAAACCATAAGGTCATGGAAAATACACAGACAAACATCTACAACTCTGGAGGGGATATCAAAGAAAGTAAATCCAATAGTCAGAGGCTGGTATCAGTACTATGGCAGGTTTTACAGGACAGAGATATACAAACCTCTGAAGAACATAGAGCGGCAACTTGAAAAGTGGGCAAGAAGAAAGTACAAGAAACTTCAAACTCGTGGAGGACTAGCAAGGCAACTTCTAGGAAAAATGAGAAAAGAAGGACCAGACACTTTCTACCACTGGACATTAGGTTTGGGACAAAAGGCTGAATAATGGGAGCTGTGTGAGTCGCGAGGTTCATGCACAGTTCTGCGAGAGACTGGTGGGGAAGGTCCGCCGGTCTACTCTCCTAAAAGTTGAAGGTGTGAAGGCTATTGCTCCCACAGAATCTAACGCACCCATACAAAGCGGTGATGTTCAAGGAACTATCAGTACAGGAGAAGAAGGAACTGCAGCACCCACACAAAATAATGGAAGCACCACCAGTGCAGAAGAAGAACAGCCGAGCTCTTTTTTGGTAGTTTGTTTAGTATACTTATGAAGCCTTTTTCATTAATTGCATCATTTTTTGGTGGTTTTTTTTTCATGAGACCTGCTGAAAAAGGTGATTGAAAAAATGATGTGAGAGAGGTAGAAGAAGAATAAGCAGATCAAGTAAGGAAAAAAATGAGCTTTAGTTACTATAATATGAAAAAATACCCAAGAAACTTTCGTAATATAACAGGTTTAACTATAGAGGAGTTCGAAAAAGTAGTGGAAAAAGTGAGGTCTGGATGCGAAAAACAGAAAAAGTGTCATGGTAGAAGATCAAAACTACCAACTCTGGAAGATAAGTTGTTTTGCGTAATTTTGTACTATCGCACTTACATAACACATAGATTTTTAGGATGCCTATTCAATGTACACAACGCAAATGTATGTAGGTTACTTAAGAGAATAGAGCCATTACTCGCCAAAAAAGTGACTATAACAAAAGATAGAAGTATGACGCCAGAAAAAATACTGAAGATTTTGGCTGATGTTACAGAACAGCAAATACAGAGACCAGAAGATAGTAAAAAACGGAAGAAATCATATTCAGGAAAAAAAAGAACCAACACTATGAAAACTGAGATTATTATCGAAGAAGGAGGAAGAATTTTATCAGTGTCAAAGTCATACCGTGGTAGAATTAGTGATTTCCGCATAAGGAAACAAGAAAAATATTTACCACTTGATAGCATAAAACATGCCGATTCTGGATATCAAGGTTAGCAAAAATTGCAAAGCAATGTTATAATTCCATATAAAAAGTATCGTAAAAAGCCATTAACTCCAGAGCATAATAGAAGATTAGCATCATTTAGAATGAGAGTAGAAAACAAGATCCGAGAGATAAAGATATTTAAGATTATGTCGAATGTTTATCGCAATTTTCAGAAAAAATATAACCTGAGGTTCAATATTATTGCTGGTATTGTAAATCTTAAGCACGCCTTTTAGTTAACCTTGATTTTAGTCACCCTCCTTTCCTTTTTTTTATCGCTTGATTCGCAGCAGGTCTTTAGGTATTATTTTAGTAATGTAGGAAGCTACATTGAACTTTTCAATTATTTGAATGTAACAAGAACTGGTATTGTATACGAAGCTGGCTATGACAGTGTTCCTGAGCAGATAAAGCTAGGTATTATGCAGCATGTTTCTGCTCTTTATAAAAATCGTGAATCGGAGATAAATAGACATTTATCTGAAATAAAGAAGGTGTATTTTCCATTCCGAGAACCAAAGGTTGTTTTGTAGATAAGGATGAAATATAGCTAAAGTAAATAAGACTTGCCAACGTCATACCGCCGCGGTATCTCTTAGCATAGATTCCGCTAACAAGCAGCGGGATGACGATAATGTAGCACTACGTCATACCGTCACGGTATCCCACATAGATCCCGCTAACAAGTAGCGGGATGACGAGTTTGTATCACTGCTTATGTTTGAGCTATATATCTTTCGAGGATTAATTATGGAAAAAATTCAAGTTATAAATGAGTTGTACAATACTATTTATGCAGCACTAAAGGCAGACTTTGATTTAAAGAAACACGTTACTAACATTTATGATTACCTACCTAAACAGGTTACTATTCCTTACCTGAGATTGCGTATGGTAAATTATAACAACCTGCATATGCTATCTAACTTTGCTACAAGGGCAAGATTTTCATGTGACATATATACTTATCATGTAGGTAGCATGTTTGCCATTATAAGACATATCAACTTGGTGCTTAAGAGCATTAAAGGTGAGACTATTTTAGAGAGTAATTGTGCTATGGATCAGCACGATGAAATTTTACATTCAACAATTAATTTTGATATTTTTATAAAAGGAGGTGATAATGAGCAAATTACAGCTAAAAATTAGTGCTCGATTGTGCTGGAAGCAGGCACATTACAATAAAAATTAATGGAATTTTAGATTCTGTATTAGCTGATGAATTATTACGTAATTCTGCTATGCTAAACTCTAATAATGATTATGAAATCAGTTTTAACACTAAGGAAAAGATTAGGCTCAGATGTTCAGTTGAATTGTATGAGAGGTATTATGACCCCGCTGCTTTTGACAGTTTTACTGTAGTTTTAGCCAGTGCTGAAGTTGTAAACGCTTTTCATTAATGTTAATTTAATTTTTTCATATATAATACTAACTGGTGAGAATTTTAACTAAATTAAAAAGATCATGAACGACGAAGACCTTTTCGAGGAAGACGGTGATAATATTGAAGAAAATAACGATGATAAAAGAGAGAAAAGTTTAGAAAATGAAAATCAGCTAGAAGAGCAGCGCAAAGAGATACAAGACTATTTAAAACTTTTTGAGGATATTTTAAGTCAAATTGATGAAGGAATCGATAATTTAGATAGTTACGAAAGGACTATGCAAATAAAGCGAAGCATAGACAGGCTCATAGAGACTTTATATAGTCAGGCTGCATCTGAAGATATTGATGCAGAATTTGAAACCACAAAGCATACTCGCGATAAATCAGAATCTATGAAAAGAGTTAGAGAGGAAAGAAGGAAGCAAGCAATAGAAGAAGTATTAAGTAGCATGTTTGCCCAGCAACAAAAGGAGCTAATGAACGCTAAACACTTAAGTCATGGACATGAAGCAGCAAGTGACGGAGATATTCAAAAGGCACGAATGAAGTCTTCAATCAGGGGAGTGCTATTTTCAGTTATTGCTCATAGGATGGACCCAAGAAGGAGAGCAGGAGAAACTGCTGACGATAACGAAAAACAAGCTCATATATATGGCAGGGAAGCAGTTGGTGGAGCTTTAGGTGCATTGTTAAAAACATTTTTAACAGCAGTTACTGCTGTTGTGCGCGAAATTGCTAAGCCACTTCAGCATATCAGCAAACAGGAAACATCTTTTGCAAAACAAGTTGAAGAAAGCAGAAACGCAGATTCACAAAAAGGTCGATCTGTGTAGACTTTTCCTTGTAATAATCTTTCGATTCTACTGTCTGTTAATTCATAATTAGGGTTATATAGCTAACTGAAAAAAGGTTACCCCAGAAGGGATAAAAAGGTGTAAAATGGCTTTAGATAAGGTAGAATGATGCCAAAGTGAGGATCTGAGGGAACGTGTTTTGAAAGTAGTAGACGAGAAAAAAAATGACTATGGAGAAGATAAGCAAGAGAAAAGATAATTGAAAAATTTGGCAATATGTGCAAAGACAAAGATACTCGCCGGATTTAAATCCTTACTATTACCTGTTATTTTAATTGTGTGAAATTTAGTTTTGTGTTTCGTAATATTATACAATCAAATTGATAAAAGCTGTATTATCTCCTTGCAGCATTAAGTGTATATTTTTTGCTATTTTTTCCACTAAGGGAGTAACGTTATCAAGATTTGAAAATTTTGATAATACATAATCTGCTAAACTTTTTTCATCTTCAGGTCTACCCACTCCAAATCTCAAGCGCCAATAATCGTTGCCAATAAAACTATCTATGGATTTAAGTCCATTATGGCCAGCAGAGCTACCACCTTTCTTTATTTTTATTCTTCCAAGTTCCAAATCAGCGTCATCATGTATGACAATGATATTATCTAGCGATAATTTGTAAAAGTTTCGTATTTTTGCAACAGGAATGCCTGAATTATTCATAAATGAATAAGGCTTTATTAACATGATTTTATTATCATTAATTATGCCAGAGGTTATTAGATAATCGGCTTTTTTAGAAAACGACTGGAAATTCCAATATTTGTAAATTTTATCAACTACGATGAAGCCGATATTATGATGAGTTAACTCATATTGACCACCAGGGTTACCAAGTCCAACTATCAGATGCACTATTACTCTGTTTCTGCTTGAGGTTCTTCAACGTCACTATCAGCAGCAGAAATTGTAACAATAGTAAAATTTTCTTCTTCATGAGCTACAAACTTAACACCTTCTGGTAATTTTACATCGTTGATATGTATAGATTGGCCAATCATTTTACCAGATAAATCAACTTCTATAACCTGAGGTATTTTATCAGGAGAGCATTTAACAGTAATAGAACGACACAAAACATTAAGCACTCCACCTAACTTGATCCCTGGAGCTTTACTTTCATTCACAAATGATAGAGGTATGTCTATTTTAATTTCGCTGCCTCTATCAACAAATTGAAAATCAACATGTTGCACAGTATCCTTTACTACATGCAATTGGATATCGCGAACAAGAGCATATTCCTTTTTGCCCGAAATATTCAGCTCTATCAAATGTGCAGAAAGAGAGCCTGATTTATATTGCTTCGTGAATTCCTTTGCAGACAATGTTAAATTTATATTATCATGACCCTTTCCATATATGATTCCAGGGATGTTTCCTTTCTTCCTTAGAGAATGCATCGCTTTTGTTTTTGTTATATCACGTAACTCTGCATTAATTGTTACTATTTCTTGTTGCATCATCGATTACTCCTATTTAGCTAATCCTTTTAATATAATTTAATAATAATATAACATAAAAATATTTATTTCAAACTTCATTCTTTCATACTAATTGTTTGTGAAAGGATTTATTTAGATATATATTTAAGCTTATTTAACAAGAACTATGGGCATTGATGATAAAGTAGTTTTTAGGATTTATAAACCAACAAAAACTGCAACACAATCTGGTTTAGGTAATACAAATCTCTGGCACCTGAAAATTGAATCTGGTTCTTACTACATTGAACCTTTAATGGGGTGGATTGGCTCAAAAGATCCAAAAAAACAGATTGTATTAAAGTTTGATTCTCTTGAAAAAGCAGTATTCTACGCAAAAAAACGCAACGTTAAATACGTAATTGAAATGCCAAAAAATGTTAAGAGGCTGCCAAAATCTTACGCAAGCAATTTCATACTAAAGTAAGGTTTATTGTGGTGTGCTTATCTGTAAAAGATAAAGCTTAGTATAACCAATTTAACTCTGGCTTTTAAGTTGTGCTAACACACTGCGGCCATTTAAAGAGTCAAGATTTTTAACCTGGCTAGCCAGTATTAAAGAGTTATTTTTTAGGTATTTCTTTACAAGGCTTGCAAGTCTTTTTGGATTATTCAAATAGCTCCACTCTGCTTGTAAAACTTTTATATCACTTTGTACTAAACTAATTTCACTTTTTATTTTTATTAGCTCTCTATTTAATGACTGAACATGTAGTTTTATCTTAAATAGTCCTACAATGCTAAGAAAAAACATAACTATTGAGATGATGCAGAAAGTTCTCATGACAACTTCTGTATAGCTCTTAGTTTTGCTGAGCGTGAACGCGGATTTGCACTTACTTCTTCTATACTTGCTTTGATCACTTTTTTATTTAGAAGAGAGAATGTCTTACAATCAGTAGATCTTGGCTCACATAGATCTTTAAAAAAAGTTTTGACTATACGATCTTCTAAGGAATGAAAGGTGACGACAATTAATTTGCCATTCTCACTTAAAATGTCAGATGCAGCTTTAATGCCCCTCTCAAGTTCTCCCAGCTCATCGTTTACCCATATTCTGATTGCCTGAAATGTTCTGGTTGCAGGATCAATTTTGCTTTTTCCACGAAATACCACAGAACGTACAATGTTCGCAAGCTCAAATGTAGTTTTGATAGTTTTCTTCTTCCGTGCACTTACTATTGCTCTTGCGATTTTGCGAGAATGATGCTCTCCTCCGTAGTTATATATAGTATTTGCAATTTCTTCTTCGCGTAAAGCATTAACAAATGTTGAAGCGTTTATATAAGAAGAGTTATCCATGCTCATATCGAGTGGACCATCATGCAGAAATGAGAACCCTCTATCTCCGTTATCAAGCTGCATAGATGAAACTCCGATGTCAAAAACTATTCCACCGATACCTCTAATATTGTTGCTATCTAATAAATTTTTAATATTACTAAACTTCTCAATAGATAGGTTTATTCTATCGGGATACTTAACGCTTAAATCATCATAAAACTTAGTTGCCGTTTCATCTCTATCAATTGCATATACCTTGCAATCAGCTGACTCCAATATTGCTTTGCTATACCCTCCAGCTCCAAATGTGGCGTCCACGTATATACCACCATCCTGCGGTGATAGTAGTGATAGCATCTCTTTTAACAAAACTGGAGTGTGTGTCATAGTGCTCCATCAAGAGACTCTGTGCATACAAATAAAAATAACTTCCCACTAAAACATATGGAAACATATAGGCAATAATATAAAAATACTTGAACATGGTCAATGATATAAAAATATTAAGATTTAATAAGATACTATTATTAATATAATGTTCAAATTTTTCTATTATATAAAAAAAAGTAATGTATACTACTAAATACTAAACAAACTATAGAAAATTATGCAGCAAATAACAAAAGTAATATTTTCAAGTTTGATTTGTAACACTTTATTGTGGTATGACCACATGCTTTTTAGCCACTTAATAAACATAATAGGTGGTGTGTTTTTTCCATCGGATGATCAACTAACCAGCGTGTTGAAGGCTTTTGGAGTGTTTGCAGTGGGTTTCTTAATGAGACCAGTCGGCGCTGCTATATTTGGTCACATTGGTGATAAGCATGGCAGAAGAGTTGCCTTATTGCTCTCGATTATATTAATGACTTTATCAACTGTATTAATTGCTTTTGTTCCAGGTTATCAAAGCATTGGAATACTAGCGTCAATGCTGGTAGTTTGTTTAAGATTATTGCAGAGTATATCCCTTGGAGGAGAAGCAGGAAATGCACCATTTTTAATAGAACACGCTCCTAAAAACAAAAAAGGATTTTTTGGCAGCATTGAAGTATTAAGCGCAATTTTTGGTTCAGTATTAAGCCTGATAGCAGTACTCATATGCAAAAAAGTATCTGATTTTGAATCTTGGGGGTGGAGATTACCTTTCATTTTCAGTTTAGCAATGGGATTAATCAGCATATATATGAGATATATACTTGATGAAAGCCCAGAGTATAAAAGACAAGAAAAACGATCTGAACTGCCGTTAAAAGAACTATTAAATGGCTATAGAAAACCTTTTCTGATATCAGTAGGAGTTGACATAGTTGAAAATGCATCTCTTTACATATATCTAGTGTTTTTCAATGTACTTGCATCAACAATAAACACTCAATTTAATCACACAGTAGAAATATTGAATCAGGTCGCGCTTGGAGGGTTAACAATATTGTTTGCAATACTTTCTGATAAGGTAGGAAGAGAAAAAGTTATGAAATTTGCATTTATAGCTTTTGTAATAGTGAGTTATCCAGTTTTCTCAATGTTATGTAGTGGCAATTACTTACTCACTTTTACAGCACATATTCTTTTTATAATTCCAATAGCTGCATCGCTTGGGCCTGTTAGTGCACTGATGTGTGAATTATTTCCAACAAAGATTCGGTACAGCGGATTTGGCTTGTCAAGAAATATAGCTGCTGGATTTTTTGGTGGCCTTGCACCATTTATATGCACAACAATTATCAAGGTTACAGGACAAGAGACTTCAGCTAGTTTTTACATGATTTTCTGTGCATTAATTGGGCTAGTTGCTATATCGCAAATTAAGGATTAGCTTTCTTCAAGATCCAAGTATAGTTGCAGTATAGCAGAGTTGAAAAAAATCTAATTATATGGTGGGAAGTGCCAGTTCTTAGGTGATAATGTGAATATTTCAGCACCATCTTTTGTTACTCCGAGTGTATGTTCAAATTGAGCAGAAAGTGAAAGATCGCGTGTTGTCACTGTCCAGTCATCGAGTTTACTGAGCAGAGTCTCATATTTTCCAGCATTAATCATTGGCTCTATTGTAAAAAACATACCTTCCTTCAAGACGAGATTTTCATCTTGATCATAGAAATGCACTACATTTGGTGGAGCATGAAAGACTTTTCCTATACCATGTCCGCAGTAGCTGCGTACGATAGAATATCCAAAATCTCTAATATATTTTTCTATAGCAAGCCCTATTTCATTTAACTTATTGCCGGGCTTAACTTGTTTAATTGCTTCCATCAACGCATTATAAGTAGCGTCACACAAGCGTTTTGCTTTTATTGATGGCTTGCCAACCCAAAACATGCGACTTGTATCACCATGCCAGCCATTTAAAATCACCGTGACATCAATATTTAAAATATCTCCATCTTTAAGCGGTTTATCATCGGGAACACCATGGCACACAACTGCATTTTTTGAAGTGCAAATCGATTTTGGATACCCCCTATAGTTTAGTGGCGCTGGAATTGCACCTGCATTAATTATAAAATCATGACATAGATCATTTAACTCATTAGTTGTCACTCCTACCTTTACGTACGGTGCAATGAAATCAAGAGTTTCAGCAGCAAGCCTGCCAGCCTTGCGCATAAATTCAAAATCTTCTTGTGAGTGTATAGTTATGTTCATATTTTCCATTTCTTATTATAATTCACGTCTTGCGTAGTAGACTCCACTGCTTGACATATAATTGTACGAACATTGAAGCTTTGAATGCAAAAGTACAAAAAATGGTGTCATCCGAGTGCCTTCTTTCCCTGTCATCCCAGTGCGTGACACTGGGATCCAGCCTATTTTATCTTTCATCATGGATATTGTATGCTCCTAGAATCTGTTGTTCATTGAATGATTTGAAAATATTTTGATACCTAGATCCCAGTGTCACGCACTGGGATGACAAGAGGAGGGCTACTTGGATTGGAGGCAAGAACTGCACGGCAACCAACAACGTTTGTACAATTGTATGCTTGACATAGGTTTTATTGTGAAATTTCATCATACAAACCCTTCCATTTTTCTATTACTCGTTCAATCAGTTTCATTTTCTCTTCCATCTCTTTAAAAATTTTTCTCTAGCAAAAATAAGTCCCATGGATCCTAGTGTCAAGTCATTTGTATGAAAGGTGGTCAAGGTAGATACGATTCTCAAAACCACCTCTCTCTTATTTTTTAGAGATATGCTTTTCTTCAATTTGTTCTATTGATAGGCCACTTTCTTTGCCTAATGCATGTATGACCTCAAGTAAATCAGCTAACTCTTCAAGGGTTTCATCTGAGGTTTTAGAGGCAATAACTTCCTTTGCTTCTTCTAAAAGTTTATCTTTGAGACATTCAATGTATTCATCTTTTTCCATCACCCTCTCATAAACAATAATTCCGTGGGAACGTATAATTTCAGTCATATGATCACGAACAAGTTTATTAATTTTGAAACAATGTTTTTTATTCATAATGTTTCCTTTGATAGATATAAGAACTTTATTCAGTAAAATTAAACTGTAACTTTCGATTTAACCCAATTGTACAACTTACTTATTTTACCATCTTGACCGAGCATTCCAGAGTTATTCTTATAAAAAGTGTCAACTATTAGCTTTATAGAACCTATAGCAGCAGAAAATACAGGATTTTTATCATATTCGCCATCAAGACCGCTACAAGACTCAGGGCACCCAATTCGAACTTGTTTATTGAATATATAGCCTGCAATTTCCTTCATGCTTGTGAGTTGACTAGTTCCACCTGTGATCACTACTTTATTAATTGGATCTTTCTGCTCTTGAAATTGCTCTCTTACCATTTCAAGTATTTCTTCAACTCTTGGTCTTATGATG